>DKFO01000004.1 GCA_002452835.1 Candidatus Atribacteria bacterium UBA6794
AAAATATTCTTTTTTATAGTTATAATAATTTTAGAGGGTTAATCGCATGAAAATTGGGATTATGGCTGATAGTCATGATAATCTTACTAATATTAAAAAGGCAGTTGAGGTTTTTAATAAGGAAAAGATTGATTTATTGCTACATGCCGGTGATTTTGTTTCACCTTTTACGGCCAAGGAACTCAAAAATATACACTGTCCTTTCGCAGGTGTCTTTGGTAATAATGACGGCGATAAGCCTTTATTGATTAACCAATTTCAACAAATCGGGCCTATCTATCCAGAGCCTTATAAGACAGAAATAGATAGGAAAAAAATCATCATGTTTCATAAGAACGAGGTTATTGCTGATTTAGCCAAGAGCCAGCAGTATGACCTTATCATCTATGGACATACCCATAAGATAGACCATTATAAAGAGGGTAGAACAACAGTAATAAATCCAGGGGAATGCGGAGGATGGCTAACTGAGAAAAGCACAATTGCCATTCTTAAACTGCCTGATTTACAGGTGCGTTTCATTGATCTATAAAAGAAACAAGAGTTAGATAAATCTTTTCAACACTTATTATCTAACTCTTGCCTTATCGTTTTACTTTATCTTAATTTTACCTTAATCTTTTTAAAGTTAATCAGAAATTATTATCATTCTTGCTCAATCTCTTCCTTAATACTCTCCTGTGATTCCAGTAATTCATCCTGTGGTATCAAGCCTTGTAATGATTTTAAGGCATTCTCCAGCTGATTTAGACGATTTCCATACTTAGCCCAATCACCTTCCCGAATAGCATCTTGGGCTTCCCGGTAAAACTGTAAAGCATTTTCAATTAGATTCTTAACAGTAACCCCTTCTTCTAAAATAACCTCTCTTTCTTCCTCTACAGTTCTACCAAAAAGTTTCCGGAACGAAGTTTCTAAATCCTCAGCCATGACCACTTTTGAACCATCAGATACAATAATCCTTCTAAGTTGCGGTATTTCTCCCTTTTCAGCTCTGAGATACAGGGGTTCTATATAGAGAATTGAGTCTTCAATGGGGATAGCCAATAAATTACCTCTAATAACTGTGGAACCACTTTGACTCCATAAAGTTATTTGCTGAGAGATTTCAGAATCCTGATCAATTAAGGCTTCAATTTGCATAGTACCATATACCAGTCTATCCTTGGGGAATTTGTAGACCAACATCTTCCCATATTCCTCCCCATCATTACGAGCGGCCAGCCAGGAAATCATATTGTCCTTATTAGTGGGAGTAAAAGGGGTTATTAAAATAAATTCTTCTTTCTCAAAACCAGGTAATTTGGCAATGATATAATAAGGCTCTAATTTAATCTCTTCTGCAGCATAAATTTCATTGGGAATATTCCAGTAATCTTCTTTATTATAGAAAACATCCGGGCTTTGCATGTGGTAGGTGGAATACATTTCAGCTTGAATCTTAAAAAGGTCAATGGGATAGCGAATATGTCTGCGCAAATCTTCAGGCATATCTTCAATAGTCTTAAATAAGCCAGGGAAAATATTATGATAAGCATGGATGACCGGATCTTCAGGTTCCACAATATAAAAATCAACATTACCATTATAGGCATCAATAATTACCTTTACTGAATTGCGAATATAGTTAAATGATCGATTATAAGGCCTGGAATAGGGAAAACGATTCGAGATAGTATAGGCATCCAGAACCCAGTATAGCTTCCCCTCATCTGAGATAGCTATATAAGGATCACGGTCATAAATCAAAAACGGGGCAATTCTACTAGCCCGGTCAATGACATTTCGATATAACATGATACGGCTATCCTCAGTAAAACTCCCGGTTAGCAGTATATTGACATCTCTAAACTGAATAGCCAATAACAATCGACGCCAAAAAGAAGAAATGGGTACTCCACCGGTCCCTTCATAATGAGTATATACGTTTTCATCACCAAGAGGATAATCGAATTCCCGGTTTTCCGTATTTACAATGACATATTGTTCTGTTTTTTCACCAAAATAAATCTCCGGTCTAGTAATTTTTAAATCGACTGTTGAAATTGGAGGAATATCCTTAATGACCAGGTGGGGTAAGCCATCTGGCTCCACTCTGTTTACCGGGCTCATGACCACACCATATCCATGAGTGAAGGTAAGACGTTCATTTACCCAGGTTTGGGCCTCCTGAGCTAATTTTTCACTGTTCAATTCTCGGGCAGCAACCATAACTTGTTGATAATTTCCATTTAGATAATAACGATCAACATCTATCCCTACAAATTCATAATACAAACGAATAGCTTGAATCTGGTTGAAGGTCTGTGTCAAGGGACGCCAGTCCCATAAACGAATATTACTGATTGTTTCGGGATTTTTTAATATTTCTTCATAAGTTATCTGCTCTTTAAAAGGAAAATCACTTTCTGCTATTTTATCTAAACCATATGCTGTTCTGGTGAATTTAATCTCATTTGAAAGATAAGGCCTTTCTTTGGCTAATTCATTGGGTGATACCACCACTCTCTGGATAATTCCTGGTAAAAATCCGGCTAGAATTAGATAAACGGCTATTACCGAAACAATACTGATTATTGGTAAGCGTATATTTTCCTGTCGCGAAGTCACAAAGATTACCAGAGCAGCAATAATGCATAGTATCATGGAAATTCTCAAGGCTAATAAATTGACCTTTATATCGGTATAACCTGCCCCATAAACTACACCTTGAGTGGAATAAAGTATTTTACGACTATTAATCCAAAAGGCAGCAGCCTGTAAAAGTAAATAAGCCCCTAACAATAAAGAGAGATGAAATTTTACTGGTGGATCGATAATTATTTTATTAAACTCAAATCGAATGGCTTTTTTCACGAAATAAACTAAGAAAACAATTACCAGGATAAGACCAATAGCAAAGCTTAACCAATTTCTAAAATATTCCAAAAAAGGAAGGCTGAACAAGTAAAAACCGATATCTTTCCCAAAAATAGGATCATTCATACCTACAGATACTTGATTGAAATACATCAATATCTTTTCCCAATTTACTGACTCAGAAATACCCATTAAAATGGAAATAATTACTGAAAAACCTAACACAAATCTCTTACTGATGGGAAATCTTTGTAGGCTTTTGTATAGTTGCATTTCAGGTCTATCTGCATCCTGTTCAGTCAATTCTACCTCAATAGCCGGCGCATAGCGACGGGCATAATTAAAATTGATAAAACTGAGGATAAAAAACAACAGGGCAAAGAAAAGACCAACCCAGAACTGAGTAAGTAATATTCTCCAAAATACTGAGGTGTAATTAACCGATTTCATCCAAATCAAGGGAATATAAAATCGGCCGATAAAAACTATAAGTAGAATGAGAATGAGAATCAAGCCAGCAATGATTTTTCTCATCTTAGAATTTTTTGCTCTATCTTCCATTTACTTTTCCTCCTTTTAACCACTTTTTTTATTATAACATTAAAATAGAAATTTAAAAAATATTTATCCTTAAATTAACCACCACATAAATCCAATATAAAAGTTATCAAATCAATCTATGTTATATTATTTACCAGGTCCTGTTTATCTAAAAAGAGAGAAATTTTTTTATAGACCAATAAGGTTAGGACACTACTAATAAATCCTTTTAAGAGATTAAAGGGAATAATGGCTGGTACAAGCAATTTTAACACTATTGGCCTTTCTACCCCAAGGTATAAGGGGGTAATTATTAAGTTAGCAGGAATCATAATAGCGGTCATGGTTAAGGTACCTAAAATTAAACCGATTATAGCCCCATTTCGGTCATGTTTTTTTAAATAAATCCAGGAAGAAACTAACACAAAAGCGCTGGTGGAAAGAAAATTCATAAATGCTCCGTAAGGCCCACCCTGCCCGGTAATCAGGGCAAAAATAAGGGCATAAACCAAGATCATAGTCATACCAGATCTTGGACCAAATTTAAAAGCGGCAATTAATAGAAAAACATGACCTGGATCATACAACAAAAAAGGAGCCTGAGGTAAAATTGGGAAATGGATCAGATAACCAGTAACCACTGATAAAGCAATAAAAATAGCATAATAACTAATATGTCTAGTACTCATTTATTTTTTCCTTTCTTCTTTATATCTAAATTTAAAATTTTAATTTTATAATTCAGCAATTTCCCAAAAATAAAAAAGCCCTCGAATTTTCTTCGGGGCTTTATATTATATACTACCTTAAACTTTCTTCTTCTTTCCTCCAGACTTTAACTGTCGGCCCCGGATTTGCACCGGATCAGTCAAAATGACGCGTGGGCTTTTTGTCTCTGACCTATCATCTTTTAACTTTTAAAATCTCAGAAAACAAATTACCACCGATCGGGAATTGGTAATTGCTAACAATTACCTCACCCTGCCCCGAAGAAGTTACTTTCTTTACATTATACAACCTTTAGTCAAGATATTCAGGGGAAGATTCCCCTGAAACCCCTCATCATCACCCTCACCTTACCTCTCCCCTCTCAAGGAGAGGATTAGAGAGATAGTGTAAAAATGTAAAATATATTGTTTCTTATCCAAAAAGAATAACTTATAGTATCGGAATTTTTTTGAAATTCCGATACTATAAGTTATTCAAGGGGAAGGATTCCCCTCTTAAGAGGGGTGTCCCGAAGGGATGGGTGTTCCTCTTGAAATCTCCTTTATTCCCATTTNNGTCTTACTAAATTTTTTATAACAAAGCAATCCCTTATCTTGAGGTATCGGAATTATTGAAATTCCGATACCTCAAGGATAACATAAAAAAATATTAATATTAATTACGTTAATTGTAAATACCTTCCCTTAAAATACGTTTTTGGTATCTTTCATTTACAAATGACCGGGAAACAGGTATATTTATAAATACCAAATAACAAATAGGAGAACTTGTCTTATGTTTATTAATATTATGGGCATCTTTGGGGGCTTAGCTATTTTTCTATATGGACTACAAAAGGTAAACTTAAATCTAAGACAAGTTTTTGGCAATAAATTACAGAATTGGATCAACAGAGTTACTCAACGTCACTCGCTTGCGATTTTTTTTGGTATCTTCCTTACTTTTATCATGCAAAGCAGTACTGCTGCATCTTCATTGCTAGTCGGGTTAATCAATACTGGTATTATGAACCTTGCTCAAGGTCTTCAAATTTTAATTGGCACCAGTATTGGGACCACTATCACCACCCAAATCATTACTTTTAATATTGCCCAATATTCCTTTATCCTAATTTTGTTTGGTTATCTAATAAATATACTTAGTAAAAGGCGTCGTTATCAGTTTCTAGGAGCGGTATTATTAGGGATTGGTTTCATTTTTTTAGGCATGAAAATTATTGCGGATTTTACCGAACCTCTAAACAATAATCCTTTTTTATTAGATCTCATATCTCAGTTACAAGGAATTCCTATTCTGGCCTTGCTTTTAGCTACCCTGTTAACCAGTATCCTGCAAAGTAGCACTGCTATAATGGGCTTAACTATCTCTTTATCTTCCCAGGGGATCATCCCCTTAGAGCTGGCTATCCCTATTATTCTTGGTTCTCATCTAGGTTCCTGTACTACTGTACTTTTTGTAGGATTAGGAAAAACAAGCCAGGCTAAAACACTTACTTTTGGTAATTTAATATATAAGATGATAGGTGTTATCTTATTTTTCTTTTTGATTAATCCCCTTTCTACTTTAGTTACCTCTTTTACTCCCAATTTACCAAGACAAATTGCTATTGCCCATACCATAATTATTTTAGGCAATGCCTTGCTAGTATATCCATTTCTGAATAAATTTATTTATTTATTGCAAAAGTTATTTCCCAAAGCAAAACAAGAAGAAACTCTTTATTACCCTAAATTCTTAGATTATAACGTACTTAGCTCTCCTGACTTAGCCTTATATTTAGCAAAAAAAGAATTGGTACGCATGGCCAACACTGTTGATGAGATGTTGGTAGGAATTATGAAAGTCTTTTTTAATCAGGATGAAATTTTACTTTACAAATTGTGCAAGATGGATAGAATAGTTGATAATTTATCCAATGCTATAATTCGCTATCTTACTGAGATGAAATTTGATGTTTTGACCCCGGAACAATCCCGAGAAGCATATGGCTTATTAAATATTGTTAACGATTTAGAACATATTGGTGATTTAATTGATAAGGATATTGTACCAATCATTGAAAAACAAATTGATAACGAATTAAAGCTTTCAGAAGAAGGTATTTCAGAAATTAACAAGCTCTATAAAATGGTTTATAAGAATTTTTATCAGACTTTAGGGGCTTTTGCTCTTGGTGACAAACGTCTGGCTGAAAAAGCCTTGCAACAAAAAAAGATAATTGTGGAAACTGAAGCGAAAATGAGAAGAAGTCATATTGACCGCCTCCATCAAGGTATAGAAGTATCTCGATATACCAGTTCCATTTATTTCGATATAATTAATATTTTAAAACAAATTAGTGAACATGCTTCTTTAATTTCCGAAACGGTTTTAATGAATATGTAAAATAAATCTAATAAATAATTTTCAATTAAAGAGGAGATATAAGGATAATGGCAATTGTTATGGCCTTTGGGTCACAACCTGATCAAGTGGAATCAGGTATGGGAGGGACCATATTAAAACTAAGTTCATCAGAACACCAGGTTACGATTGTTGATTTAACTAATGGAAAATCTCTGAATAATCACTCATCTGAACATCTTAAGAAAGAAGCTATTAAAGCCAGCCGTATCCTGGGCATCGATGAAAGAATTACTTTAGATTATAAGTTTTCTGAATTGGAAAATAACAAGGAGACGAGAGGAGAGATCTCTGAAATTTACCAAAATACTTCACCAGATATAGTATTTATTCCTTATCCTGCGGATACTCATCCAGAAACTAAAATTGTAGCAGATATATGTTATTCTGCTTTAAGCTATCTTTATCGAGATAATCTTAGTTTCTCTAAAAGTAAAATCTTTTATTATTTTGCCTCACCTATCAATTATTATCAAAAACCTTCTTTAATAATAGATATAAGTAAAGAAATTGAAATGAAGGTAGAAGCTTTAAAATGTTATGAATCTCAATTTGGGAGTAATATTCAGGGGAGTCAGTTATTTGAAAATATTCTAAACCTAAGCCGTTATTATGGTATGTTAATCGGTAAGAAATTCGGTGAAGCATTTATCTCGAAAGAACCTTTAGAAATAAGAAATATTGATTTGACTATATTATAGGAAAAACATTATCTTATTTACTTATTCAATTTCTTCAAATCTTCCCAAATTTCTTTAGCAACTTCTATTAGGTAATCTCTTTTATTGTTTTCTGGAGAAATTAATACTTTATGCACCAGTAACCCGAGAATTTTTCCTAGATCTTTTCCTTCCGGAATCCCGATTTTTATTAGATCATCACCCTTAATTGCCAAATCAGCTAATTTCACAGGGGGATTCTTCTCCAATTCTTCTTTAAGTAGCCTCTCTTCTTCCTTTAATTGATTCAACTTAGTAGTATTATGTTCACCTAATAATATTAGTTTTTTTAAAAAAAATATCTGATTGATATTTTCTTTACCAAAATCGGCCATAAGAAAACGAATATTTTTACTGGAACTAAAATCAATATCTTGCCATTCTTTTTTCAATAGAATCTTTACTTTATCAACAATTTTTTTCTCAAATCTTAACTTTTTTATAAGTGGTAAATAAAAAATACGAGTATACTGAACAGTTTCGAAAAATAGTCTGCCCCAAAGTGCTAACTGGGCAGATAAATCTCCCCTGAGAGCATCCAACCCCGAGAGTGGTTCTTGCTTCCTTCTTTTTTTTGTTAAAAGTTCCTTTTTTACCCTATCCAGGCTAAAAATATGTCTCTCCAGACCATACTGTCTCATTAATAAGATACCTCTGGTTACCTCAGAACTCTCTAAAATAAGGCCTACCTCTTCTCTTATTCGCTCCGGGCTAACACGATGAATCAAAAAAGCATGTTTAATAATACTTCTTTTGGTCTGGTTCTCTATAGTAAAACTTAACTCACAGGCAATACGAATTGCTCTTAACATTCTAAGGGGGTCTTCTTTGAATCTGAGATCAGGCTTTAGGCTGCGTACCACTTTTTTCTGCAAATCTCTTAATCCACCAGCTGGATCCACCAACCCTCTATTATTGCTCCAGGCTATAGCATTAATAGTAAAATCTCGACACAGTAAATCTGTAATTAAAGCATAATTTTCCCCTTTTTTATTAACTTTATTAGCCAAAAGGTTTTTATTATTACAATATCGAAAGGTGGAAATGTGATAAATTTTAGGATCCATAATAAGAGTTATTGTTTGAAAATTTTTCCCAATTAGTAATGTTTTACAATCACAGAATATTTCCTTAATCTGCTCTGGTTTTGCTTCAGTAGCAATATCCCAATCCTTTCCAATTTTTTTATACAACAGGTCTCTTACACATCCCCCTACCAGAAATGATAAAAAACCTGCCTCCTCTATCTTCTTCAATACTAATAGAACATCATCTGGAATATCGTTTTTATCAATCTTGATTTTTCTATGAGGAGATATAGTCATTTTTTCTCCTGTTATTCGTATTATTTTTATTTTCCAATTCTTTCTATTTATAATTCTATTTATATCTAACTAGGAATACAAATTTTTTCATGACATTAAATAATAAATAATAATAAATACTTGACAAATTTTATAACTATGATATTATTGCTAATAGGAATAATTGTTATAGGCAATCTTTTTAGTATTGGAATTTTAAAGAATTTTCAATATTAAAAAGATTCTTTTTTATATAAGTAACAAATATATGCTAAGTTATATTTTATAGTATCGGAATTTCAAAAAATTTCGATACTATGAAATAATATGATTATTATTTATTAAATAAGTAACAATATATTTTGCTTTTCATTCAGGGGATCTCAAGGGGAACACCCCGTCCCTTCGGGACACCCCTCTTAAGAGGGGAATTTTTCCCCTTGAATATCTTGTTGGCAAAACAAGATAGAATTTTTTTGAATTGTATTATCTTTGAGGGGTTTCAAGGGATACCTCCCCTGAATATCTTATATCTTTGGTCTTATAACTGAGAACTAATGACTGAAAAGCATCTTTCGCTATTAATTCTGTGGGTATAAGTGAACGAGATTGCTTCTTCGCTTCGCTCCTTGCAATGACAAAATGGTATATCGTATTACGCATAACTTATATCGTTTAAATACAGTTGCTAGTTAGAATGTAATTTCAGGTGTTATCAAAGGGAAGGATTCCCCTTTGTTATAAAAGATTTTAAAAGACAAGATAGCATTTTCTTGGAATTGTATTTTAAAGGTATTTTCTTGGAGGGGTTTCAGGGGAGGTATCCCCTGAATATCTTGTTGATATGAATGATATGAAAGATATTTATGAGATAATATTAAAATTAAAATACTTTTGTAACTGTAATGAAAGCAGAATCAGCTCAACTTGTCATATTAGTCTGGCTGAATTAAAAGGTATCCAGGCTATTGAAGAAGAAGAGGCTATTACCTGCTCTGAATTTTCAGAAAAAATTAAGCTTTCTCCTTCACGTGGTAGCAGAATTATCGATAATTTAGTCAGAAAAGGTCTCTTAACTAGAAAGATAAAAGACTATGATCGTAGAACTACTTGGCTTTGTTTAACAAAAAAGGGGGCACAAATAAAAGAAAATATAAATCAAGAACAAAAAAAATTCGAACAACTTCTAAGTTCAGAACTTGGCCAGGAGGATATTGAATTAATAGAAAAAGGACTAAAAATATTAGAAAATTTAATAGAAAATCACACCAAAAGGAGTTAAAAAAATATGTCTGAAAAAAGTTTAGTCGAAGTGAATGAAAGTAATTTTAAAGAGGAAGTGCTTGACTCTCCTCTTCCCGTGTTGGTAGATATGTGGGCACCCTGGTGTATGCCTTGCAGAATGGTAGCACCTGCAGTAGAAAAGATTGCTAGAGATAATGCCGATAAAATTAAAGTATGTAAGCTTAATGTTGATAATAATCAGAACATTGCTGCTCGTTATAATATTCAAGGGATTCCAGCTCTTTTAATCTTTAAAGACGGGAAAGAATACGATCGTATTGTTGGGGCAGTGCCCCCTCAAGTTATTCAAGCAAAGCTGGACAAAATCCTCTAATTTTCTTTAAAATATTAATTTAAGGTTATATAATAATATAAATATATGAAATAGCGGTTTTTGAGTAAAAATTATGAAGAAAAATTATGAAGAAATAAAAGAACGCATTGTAACAACTTCAGAGACAACTTGTATTAGAGAGCAGTTATCCTTTTTGGAAACATATAGAAGTAGCCATACCGTTAAGGAAAAAGATGTAGCAATATATATAGGGGATGTAAATAAAGCTATCCATTTACTGCCTGAGGGTATTATTGATTGTGTTATTACTTCACCTCCCTATTGGAAACAAAGGAATTATAGGAATCCTCAACAAATTGGTCAAGAAAGCTCTTATTTTGAATATATAAAAAGACTGGTTAGTGTCTTTAATGAAATGAAGAGGATATTAAAACCAACAGCTACTTTATTCTTGAATATTGGTTATAAATATCAAAACAAAGAGTTATTATTAATACCGGAATTATTAGCAGTTGAACTACAAAAAAATGGTTGGACGCTTCTAAATAAAATTATATGGTTCAAACCCAATGCTATGCCTTCTTCATTAGAGAGTAGATTTTCAAATGTCTATGAGCCAGTATTTTTATTTGTAAAAAAAGAGAACAAACACCATTATTATTTATCGCTAGATAAATTAAGAGTAAAGGCTAACAACTTTACAAACAAAAAAAGCCCTGAAGATATCTTAGGTTTTAAAGTAGAAAACTCTCTATTTAAAGAAGGTAAGATGGAAGGAAATGTTTTGAAAGTTTTTAAAACTCCTAAAGATAATATACTTGCAGAAATTCTGTGGGAAAATGGTAAGACAACCATTGAAGTTGTGCAAGATTTTGATAAAGAGTCTCAATTATCAGTTGAGTTAGTCTGCCAGAGCTGTGGAAAATCTATTACACATGAGATAGATATAAATACTCATTATACTTGTAAGGGATTTCTGAAACCTATATTACCTTCAACTCCAGAATTTGATGAAAGAGTAGAGTTAAAGTCTTTATTACCATTTCCCTCAATTGATTCTCTATCTTGGCCAACTAAACAACGAAATTATAAAGGTAAGTATAAATTGAGTCCTGATAATAGAGGTGCTTCTCCAGGTGCAAGAAAATCCCTTTTTGGGGAATATTTGGTGCTCCAAAGAAGATATAAAATTTTCCAAGGTGTAATTGCAGATTATCTCAGATTTTGGCGTAAAAAAAGAGGTATTACAACAAAAGAGATTGATAAATTACTTGGTTATAAAGATACAGCAGGTCATTGGTTTAGGAAAGATACTGGAAGCTGGGGAAGAGGTAGTTCTATTCCTTTACCAGATGATTGGTTTAGGCTCAAAGAGATACTCAAATTTGATTCTCTCTATGATAGATGGGTTACAGAGACGCATTTAGTTCTTCAGACAGTAAAACCACATCCAAAAGGTAAAAATCCAGGGGATGTTTGGAATATAAAACTCCAACCTCTTTCATAGGCTCATTTCGCGACTTTTCCTGAAGAACTTGTAAAAAAATGTATTGAAGCAGGTTGTCCTGAAGAGGGAGTTATATTGGACCCTTTTGCTGGCTCAGGAACTGTAGGTAAAGTTGCTTATGATTTAGGAAGAAATGCTATATTGATAGAATTAGTACCTGAATATCTGAATATTATCAAAAACAGATGTCCTAATATAAAGGAGATAATCCATGTTAAATGATTTTGAAATTGAGACTATAGAAAGACAATACTTCAATTTAATTTTGATTCACCTAAAACAGGATTTGAACACTCTCATTGATGGTTTGAATTCACGAATAAAAATCCTGAATAATTGGTATAATAATTTTATAAAAACAGCAAGAAAAGGCTATAAAGCATCTGATTTAGATACCGGAGCGGAAAGAATTTTCCATCATTTCTTTGCCTCAATCTTACGATTTCCCAATTCTTCTCCTCTTGGATCGGATTTGATGTTTGAACTTCCGGATGCCTTTATACATATTGAGGTTAAAACTGCTCTCTTAAATAACCCAGCAGATTACAAGGGGAAAATTAATATCGGGATTAATCAAACTTCTTATGTAGTAAATAAGGTATTCATGCCTAACTTACCTCAATATTATCAACTTTCCCCTAATACGATGAAACCTTGTCTAACTTATATTATTCAAATAGTGCATGAACACGCCAAACCAAATATTAAAGCACTAAAATTGGTTTGTATTCCTAATGGCCAACTTTATCCTCACTATGGTCAAAGTATTTTCAAAAGCAGTAAAAGTGGTTATGCCAAAGGAAAAGATTTTCGCTACCATTATTCCATTGAACCTTTTTTTAAGCTTTTAACAAGCAGATATAATGAAAATATTTTTAGGGTTGAATTGATATATTTAGCCAATGGGCTAAGGAATGAAGACATTACTAATCTGACAGACATTCCTGTTCATTTTCAATTTTAGAATAGAAATAAAAAATAGTACTTTTGCTTAATGTAACAGTGAATAAAAAACCTGTTATTTTTTATCCCTATTATTTTTACTTTTATTAGTCTTCAGTAATAAACTTAATTCTAAACCCTCTTTTCTCAATTCCATTATCTTATTTCTCAACTTAGCAACCTCTTCGATAGGCAATTCTTCCTTGCTCTTCTGTTCTATCTGCTCTAAAACAAAAGTCATTAATTCCCTTAGTTGCTCAGCTTCTTCTTCAAATAATTGTTGCTCTTTTTGAATTTTTTCTTCTGCTTCTTCAATAGAAATAATCTCATCGGTGCCTTTTAACAGAAAATGATCTCCTATTTGAGGAACAATGGTAGTCATGTTCAACTCATGCTGGATCAAATCCGATAAAGTAGCTAAAGCTTCCTGTTCTCCATGAACTAAAAAGACTTTTTTCGGTCTCTTTTTAAAGTTCCTTAGCCACTGCATAATTTCTGCCTGATCAGCATGGGCTGAGAATCCTTCCAAGGCATGTATCTGAGCGTTTACTCTGATATCTTCTCCAAATATTTTTACTTCTTTCGCTCCCTCTTTAATTCTTCGCCCCAAGGTACCCTCCGCCTGATAACCAACAAATACAATACTAGATTCCTTCCTCCATAAATTATGCTTTAGGTGATGTTTTATTCTACCTGCTGTGCACATGCCATTAGCAGAAATAATCACTTTGCTTTCTGGAGAAACATTCAACTCTTTAGATTCTTTAGTAGTTCTGGAAAAGTGAAGATTGTGAAAATCTAAGGGATTATAGCCCTCTTTTATTAAAGCAAGAGTATCTTGATCAAAGCAGTCTGGATTTCGTCTAAATATTTCGGTAGCAGAAATAGTAAGTGGACTATCAACATAAACTGGAATATCTAAATAACTTTTATCTTTAACGGCAATAATTTGATCATAATATTTATTTAACTCATAGATAATATCCTGGGCACGTTGTATAGCAAAAGAAGGTATTACCACATTACCACCCCTTTTTTGGGTCTCTATCATAATAGGAATCAACTTGGCAGCCTCATTATCCAGAGAGGGATGGAATTTATGACCATAAGTGGAGTCAAGTATGAGGTAGTCTGCTTCCTCTATAATTGCTGGGTCCCTAATAATCGGTTTGTTTTTTCTTCCCAAATCTCCACTAAAAACTATCTTGAGATTTTTACCTTCTTCTTGTATCCAAAGTTCTACAATAGATGAACCAAGGATATGACCAGCATCCTGAAAACGAATAGATAAGTTATCATCTAAAGCAATTTTTTGGTTATATAAAACTGGAGAAAAATATTTTAGGCTATTATTCGCCTCTTCAACTGTATAAAGAGGTTTGCGTAAAGATTTACCAGCCCGAATTCTCTTGCGATTATCCCATTCAGTCTCCATCTCCTGAATATGACCACTATCAGGAAGCATAATAGAACATAAATCATATGTTGCTTGGGTAGAATATATTTTCCCTTTAAATCCCGCTTTTATTAAACTAGGAATACGACCACTATGGTCAATATGAGCATGGGATAATATTAATAAATCAATCTCCTCAGGTTTATAGGGGAATGGCTTAAAATTTAAGCGGTTTAGTTGTCGACTCCCTTGAAACATACCACAATCAAATAGTATTTTTTTATCACCAATTTCTAATAAGAAGTTAGAACCTGTTACCACCTGGGCAGCACCACAAAAATGTATTTTCACAATAATTAAAATCACCTATCCTATATTTGAAATAATTTTTTAAAACTTAGTTAATCTTACCAATATATTCAAAGGGAAGGATCCCCCTTGAAAACCCCTAATTAACCTTAAGGTAATATTTATCATCCTCACCTTCCCTCTCATTCTAAGGGAGAGGATTATGGTGATAAGCATAACTGTTAGTTAATATTTTAGTTTTACAGTCTTAATCTTCAGCAACAAGATATTTTTTCTTAAATTAGTAACAATATATTTGACACTCTCCCTTAGTGAGAGAGCAGAGATTACTATTACTAAATATCAATATAGATTTCGATTTTAATTTCAGGGGTTATCAAGGGGAAGGATTCCCCTTGAATATCCTGACCTTGATATCTTAATTTACTCCTTATTTTTTTGAGTATCCGGTTTTTCTTTTTCTTCTACCTGAACTTCCTCTTTAGCCTCTTCCTTTTCCAAATCTTCCTTAAACTTTACATCAAGAACATTTACATCCACTTTAGTAACCTTTAAGCCAGTCATCGTCTCAACTGCTTTTTTAACATTTTTCTGAGTTTCCCTGGCGGTCTGGTAAATACCAACTGTATAGTCTGCTACCAATGAGATGGTAATGGCAACTTCTTTCTGATTTTGATTCATTATCACCTCAACCCCCTTGGTTAAATTATTTTTATCCAGTATAGGTGCAGACATACCCTTTCTCCCTGCTGTTAAACCCACTATTCCCTTTATTTTGGTCGCCTCCATTGCCACAATGATGGCCACTACATCTTTAGAAACTGTGATATTTCCTAATTCTAAATCTTGATTGTCTGTGCTCGATTTTTTGTCTTTCATTTCATTTTCTGTCACAGCCATAAATCTAAAACCTCCTTATTTTGGGATTTTTCTTATATTACTTATTACTCATAATCAATCTTATCTACGTTAATTTTAATTTCTTTTACCTCAATTCCACTTAGTTTAGGTAAATCTTCTTTTAACTTTTGTTGAAGGTAACGAGCAGTTTCTGGAATATTACAACCTTTGTTAACAATAAGGTGCAATATGGTTTTAATATTTTCCCCTTTTTGTACCTGTATTTCTGGTTTAATTTGTTTTACCCCTTCTACTTCACTTAGTATGTTTAAAATAATCTGTTCCAAAGAAGATGTTGAAATTTTTATTTCACCTAAATCGTTAACTATCTTAACATGTGCTAATTGTTGAGCTATTTTTTGTTTTAACCATATCAGATAAATAACCAGAAAAAGTAATAAAAATCCTATTAAGGCCAGAATTACTTGATATACAAATGTGGAGTAAATGATATTTAGCTTCTCATTTACCATATTTAAGAGAAACTCTTCTTTAATAATACCAAAGGATACTAAAAAACATTTTAAAGAAAATAGTAGTAATAAAATTGCAAAAAGGATAAAGATAATATTATTAAAAATTTTTTCTTTCATATTAAACCTCTTTAACTATATTTTTTCAGTCTTACTACACTAACCATACTAAAAGATATCGTAATTTAACAAAACTTGCAATTGATAGATTAATCTAATAAAAGATTAGCAATTCTATTTAAATCCTCATTACTATAAAATTCAATAACCAGCTTTCCTCTTTTCCCATTGAATTTAATATTTACTTTAGTTCCAAATTTGGCTATAAGTTTTTTCTCAAGCTCTGGAAAATATTGTATATTCTGTTTCTTAGTTAATGAATCTTTTTCTTTTCTTTTTTCCCATTGCTCGACTATTAGTTCTAAATCCCTTACCGATAAATTATGCTCGATAATTTTTTGTCCGAATTTTTGCTGCATCTGTTTATCATCCAAGCTCAATAAAACTTTAGCATGGCCAAAACTTATTTTCCCTGAAGCAACCCTTTCTCTAACCCACTCATCTAAATTAAG
>DKFO01000084.1 GCA_002452835.1 Candidatus Atribacteria bacterium UBA6794
GAAGAAAAATATAGAACACTCATCAATCAACTTCCCATAGCCTTAGCCCTCCACGATATGGAGGGAAATATTAAAGAAGTTAATCAGGCTATGGTAGAGCGCTGTGGCTATACTAAAGAAGAGCTACTCAAGTTAAATATTGGTGATTTAGATCCTGACTCTCTCCGAAGGAAAGACCAGCAGATATTATGGAAAAAATTGCAGGGGGGAAAATATAGACAGTTTGAAAGTAGACATCGCCGTAAGGATGGCACCTTTTTTCCGGTAAGGATAACTCTTTCCGCCTTAGAACTGGGAGGTTCGAAGTATCTTTTAGGATTAGCCGAGGATATTACCACCTTAAAAGATTACCAGCAAAGACTGGAGAAGAATCTAAATGCTATTATTGAGGCTATCGCTAAGATTATGGATACCCGTGACCCTTATACCGCTGGCCACCAGCAAAGAGTAGCCCAACTAGCCAGTGGTATTGCCCAGGAGCTAAGACTTCCCAGGAAACAGCAAGAAGCAATAAAGATTGCTGCTGCCCTGCACGATATCGGTAAGATCGGTATCTCTTCTGAAATTTTAACTAAACCAGCTACCTTAAATGAGATAGAGTTTTCCCTTATTAAGAAACATCCCGAGATAGGGTATGATATTCTCAAGGATATTGATTTTGCCTATCCTATAGCCCAGATTGTCCTCCAGCACCAGGAAAGGATGGATGGCTCCGGTTATCCTCATCAGCTAAAGGATAAGGATATTCTCTTAGAAGCCAAGATTATTGGGGTTGCCGATGTGGTAGAGGCGATGTCTTCTCATCGCCCCTATCGGCCAGCTTTACCTATTGAGGAGGCCTTAGCGGAAATCTCTAAAAATAAGGGTGTTCTCTATGAGCCTAAAGTAGTAGAGGCCTGTATAAGGCTCTTTAAAGAAAAAGAATTTAGCTTTGAATAAGCAAGATTTAGGTGGTTACAAAGGAGAATTGAAATATAAAAAATGAAAATTTAATAGAAGCTATTTTGTTGTATTTAGAAGGCATAGATGAATTAAAAATTTGGGGCCAGATTTTTAAAGAAAAATTTATTAAAATATATGAAAGAAGACCAAAATCTATATAAATAATTATAAATTTGAAAAGGGAACTGGCAATCAGCCTTTTGTCAAGAAAGAGCCTTTGAAAATAAGGGTAATATATTCTTTTTGCTAAATGGGAATGATAAGATGGAGATGGTAATAAGGGGTTCTCAATTGCTTTTAATTCAAGAATTGATCAAGAAAACTTGAATGTTTTTCATTATACTGTTTATAATTATATAGATGAATTGAAAGCAAAGAAGAAGGCACAATTACAGTCCTAGTGAATAGCCAAATTGAAGTCTTAGGAAAAGAAAGGAAGGAAATTAAAATTGAGAAAAGAAATATTAATTAATGAGGAGGCACCAAAGGCAATCGGTCCTTATTCCCCGGCTATAAAAGTGGGGAATTTAGTCTTTATTTCCGGGCAATTGCCTGTTGATTCTGCTACCGGGGAAATTGTAGGAGATGATATTGAAATACAAACTAAAAAATCATTAGAAAACCTAAAGGCAGTTTTAAAACCCTATTCAATTGATTTTGAAAATGTTGTGAAAGTAACTATTTTTCTTACAAATATGGATGATTTCTCTAAGGTAAACAAGGTTTATTCTGACTATTTTAAAGAAGAATTTCCAGCAAGGAGCTGTGTAGAAGTTGCCCGCCTTCCCAAGGGTGCCAAAATAGAGATTGAGTGTATAGCAATAATATAGTTTGGTTGGAATGAAAAGATAGATGTTGCTAAGTAGGTGGATTAATAATTAATAGAGGGTCTAGAAGTTAGAAATGAGGTAGGTGGTGTGAATATAAGATAGTATTAGTTAGAGGTAAAGGAATTTCAATAATTTCTATACTCAAGATAAGGAATTGTTTTGTTATAAAAGATTTTGAAAGACAAGATAGAAAAGGTAATATATTCTTAGTGCTTAGTGAGAATGATAAGATTGAAATAAAAAATTAAATAAATCGGAGGATTAGTTATGAAAAATAATGAGTTTGCAGCAGAACCTTTTAGAATTAAAATGGTCGAGCCAATTAAATTAATTAGTCGTGAGGAAAGAGAGCAAAAAATAAAAGAGGCTTATTATAATATTTTTAATCTTAAGGCAGAAGATATCTATATCGACCTTTTAACCGATAGTGGGACCTCAGCAATGAGCAATAAACAATGGAGCGCTATAATGATGGGTGATGAATCCTATGCCGGAGCAAGAAGTTTCTTTCGGCTGAAAGAAGCTGTAGAGGGAATCCTAGGCTTTAAGTATGTTATTCCTACTCACCAGGGGAGGGCAGCAGAGAATTATCTTTTTAGAGTTCTAATTAAACCAGGGAATATAATCCCCTTTAATATGCCCTTTGATACCACCGGTTCTCATGTAGCCGATAAAGGAGGAACTGCCATCGAATGCGTCGCTGATGTGGCCTATGATCCAAAGGCTGAGGTCCCCTTTAAAGGGAATATCGATTTAAATAAATTAGAAGCTTTAATAAATAAAGAAGGAGTCGAAAAGATACCCTTTATTATGTTTACTATTACCAATAATACCGGTGGTGGGCAGCCAGTTTCTATGGCCAATTTAAAAGCAGTAAAAGAAATGGCCGACCAAAAGCAGATCCCGGTTTTTATTGATGCTGCCCGTTGTGTAGAGAATGCCTATTTTATTCAACAATACGAAGAAGGTTATCAAAATAAGTCTGTTGCAGAAATTGTTAAAGAACAATTTACTTATGCTAATGGCTGTACCATGAGTGCTAAGAAAGACCCCTTAGTAAACATAGGAGGATTTATTGGCTTGAACGACGAAGAATTATATAGAAAAGTATTGCCCCATCTAATCTTAAATGAAGGATTTGCGACCTATGGAGGATTAGCTGGCAGAGATTTAGAAGCCTTAGCCCAGGGTTTATATGAAATGGTTGATGATGATTATATAGCTTCTCGCGTAAGACAGGTGCAATACCTGGGGAAACAATTAGATGAAATAGGAGTAGATATAGTAAAACCGGTAGGAGGTAGTGGAGTTTATGTGGACGCCCACGCCTTTTTACCTCACCTACCCTTAAGCCAATTTCCTGCCGATGCCTTAGCTGGTGCTCTTTATGTAGAAGCAGGAGTAAGAGGATCAGGATTGGGCACCCTCGCCTTTGCCAAGACTGGTAAAGAACCAGGGGAAGTTATTTATCCCAAAATGGAGTTGTACCGTTTAGCCGTTCCTCGAAGGGTCTATACGGATCGCCATATGGAGGTAGTAGCCGAAGGATTTAGACAACTTATTAAAAAGAGGGATAAAGTAAGAGGTCTTAAACTTACTTATGAACCACCTCTTTTGAGGCACTTTCTTGCTCGTATGGAGCCAGTATAATAATATAGTATAATAATATAATATTAAAGTAGAAATTTATAAAATAGAGGCAGAGCAGATCTATTCTCTGTCTAATCTTTTAGGGAAATTAGAAAATAAAAATATTAAAAACAGAGGAGGTAGGTGGATAAATATATCAAAGACCAAAAGAAGTAGATTCAATATTTCAAAAAAGATATAGACAAATTAACAATATTATCATATTATAACAAGTTATAAAAAGGAATATTTAAGAAATTTAAGAAAAAATTTAAGTTAAGGAGGTATGGTTAAATGAAAATTAGAAAGGCGAGAAAATTAAACTATTTAGTAGAGTTAGTGGTACTGTTTGCTCTTATTTTTAGTTTCTCCGTGGGGGCAGAAAGTGCCACTTATAAATGGAGAGCTGGTACCTTAGTGCCAGAATTTGTGCCTTTTGGCTCTGGAATGTATGAATTTGCTCGGCTAATAGAAGAAAGAACTGATGGACAGATTGAAATAGCTTGTTTCCCTTCTCAACAACTCGGTCCCTGGATGGATCAGTTTGACAATATAAGCAAAGGTTCTCTGGAAATAGGTTTCCTGCCACCGAGTACTCGCTATGCTAAACTTGCCCCTCTTTACCTGGAATTTGTGGTTACCAGCTGGGATGATTTTTACAAATTTTTTAATAAAGAGGGTTTTCTCTATCAGCATACCGAAGAGGCCTGTGAGGAGTTAGGAATTAAACTTTTAGGCTATTTAAATGCCGGTTTTGATGGTTATTCCGGTATGAAGGGACCCGTGGTTTATCCTGAAGATATAACTCGATTGAAGATAAAAACCAGGGTAGGTTATCCTACCAGTAGGATTTATTTTGAAGAATTAGGACCGGTAGTTTCAGTAGATATGAATGAAGTATTTACTGCCCTGCAACTGGGTATCATTGATTGCCAGGCTAATCAAGCAGTAGAAACCGTTTATACCCAGTTCCGCGATGTAACCAAATATTTTACCGACGTCAATACAGCTCCCGCTTATGGCTGTATCTTCATTAATAAAAAACTATGGGATGGTCTCTCCCCTGAGCTGCAAAAAATTATTCAAGATACTGCCGATGAAGTAGCAGAGAAAATAAATCAGCAGTGTCAAGCGGATGAGGAAGGGTATTATGAGAAATTTGCCGAAGAAGGGGTGGTGGTAACCAGACTTACCCCGGAACAAAGACAGGTGTGGATAGACAGAGCGAGAAGGCCTGGAGGTCTATGGGATCAAGCAAGAGATATCTATGGTAGTGAGTTTATTGATTTCTTGTTAGAAAATTTAGGAGTGAGGTAATAAGTAATAATAAATTAAGTAATAGGTAAGGTAATAGCAATAAAAGATAAAATAATTTAAACTTAAGGTCCACCAAAAAGAGAGAATTTAAATATTATGGAGAAAAATACCACTTTTTTTAAGATAGGTAGGATACTCGGGCAGTTAATCAATATTATTGAGGATTGGGGTTCATTTATTTCTTTTCTTATTATGATCGGGCTGGTAAATTTAGCTATATTTTTACGGATGACCATCAATTTGGAAAGTTCTTCCTGGGAAGAAATAGCTCGCTTTGCTTCTATCTGGTTGTATATGTTAGCCGTAGCGGTAGCTGCTCGAGACGATTCCCATCTTCGCAGTGGATTACTTGATAATTGGATAAAGTCAGCTAAGACAAGAATGGCCTTAGAAATATTGTTTAACTTAATCACTTTAACCTGTCTTATAATATTTGTTTACTGGTCGCTAGTGCAGGTAAGGTGGGTCATTGGCGTGGGACAAACTTCCTTAGTGTTAAGGATAGATATGTGGATAGTATATCTTTCTTTTGTGGTGGGTGGCACTTTAGCGGTAATCCACAATTTAACTTATTTGATGAAGGCTATAGAAAAATTTAAGAAGCTAAAGGAGATCAGGCTAAGTGAGTGATTTGGCCATAATCCTCCTTTTCATTATTTTAATTATTATTTTAATTATAAGTGGATTACCGCTTTTTGCTTGTTTTGCGGTGGCCTGTATGGGGATGATGAAGGTATTTGACCTGGGCACTGATTTTGCTATCCCAGTTATTTTTACCACTTTAAATTCCTTTACTTTAATGGCTATACCCTTTTTTGTTCTTTCCGGTGGTTTAATGGCCAAAAGCAAAATGTCCGGTAAAATTGTAGACTTTGTGAATAATATTGTAGGGCGCATTAAAGGTGGTTTAGGTTTGGTAGTTATCGTCTCTTGTGGATTTTATGGAGCCATTACTGGTTCATCGGGAGCGGCTATAACGGCTATCGGACCGGCTATATTACCTGAACTGGATAGATATGGATATGACCGAAGATATTCTACTGCCTTGCTGGCCTGCTCCGGTTTACTAGGGCAATTAATCCCCCCCAGCATACCTTTGATTCTTTTTGGAATGATTACCGGCACCTCCATAGCTGCCTGTTGGTTAAGTACGGTAATCCCCGGCTTACTACTTATATTTTTTTATGGGATTATCAATTCTTTCTTTTGTCGAAAAAATACTAAGATAATAGAGACGAGAGAGATATCTTTCAATAAGATTATGAGTTCTGCTCGAAGCGGATTTTTTTCGTTATTGATGCCCATCATAATTTTAGGAGGCATTTATGGCGGATTATTTACTCCTACGGAGGGAGCGGCGGTAGGGGTGATTTATGCTTTGTTGGTCGGTTTTATTATCTATAGAAATTTATCGATGAGGGATTTTTTCTCGCTTACCATCGAAAGTGTCAGTGTGATAGGTTCTATCTATTTTATCATAATGTTTATCCTTATCTTAAGTAGAATTTTTACTTTGGAACAATTACCCGTGATTTTGGCCGAGAGTATATTAGAGGTATCATCTAATCGAGTAGTAATTTTATTGCTAATAAATGTGATGTTGCTGGTAGTGGGGATGCTAATGGATGATATCAGCTCGATGTTAGTTTGTGCCCCGCTACTATTTCCTCTTTTTATTAAGTTGGGAGTTAGCCCTTTTCAGATGGCTGCCATTTTAGCCGTAAATCAAGGCACCGGTATGCTAACCCCGCCAGTAGCGACTAATTTATTTATGGCTTCCCGGGTAGGTAAAGTACCTGTTGCGGGATTTATAAAATATAGTATACCTTATCTAATTTTTGGAAATATACCGGTACTGCTTATGGTTACCTTTATCCCTCAATTGTCCATATGGCTACCTCAATTAGTCTTTGGAAGATAGAAAATATAAAAAATATGGGATCAAGTTGTGAAACATTAGTTTTAACTTATTTTCAACTTCTTTGATTGTTTTTTTCTTTCTTTGTTTAGAGACTTTAGGGTGGCATTTCTTCTTGTTTTTTCGAGCAAGTCCGATTACACTATAATAAGGATAAGGAGAATAGGTAAGGATAGCTTTTAAATTAATTTTTAAAAGAAAACTATTAACGAAAATTAAACAAGGTGAGGGAGGAGGTGTAAATTAATAGTAAAGATATTTAAAACAGGTTCTGACTTATTGATAGGATCGATAGGGTGATATTAAAAATATTAAAAAAATGAGGAGATGAATTTAAAATGAGAAAAGTTAAATTAATTATAGGTACTATTTTTATACTGTTAGTAGTATTGGGAATGACAGCAGCGGCTTCAAAGGTATCTTTTTATGCTAATATTACTGCCATCGAACCGATTATGGAGTCCTTTGAAGCCAAAACCGGTATAAAAGGTGAATATACCAGAATTTCCACTGATAAATTTCTAGCTACCGTATTAACTGAATTTGAAGCAGGTAAACTTCTGGCTGATGTAATACAAGCACCTCTTCCTGTTTTAGAAATACTGAAAGAAAGAGGAGTTCTTTCTACTTATACTTCTCCCGTTGCCGAAGCTTACCCGGAATGGACTAGAAAAGAAGGTATCCAGCTTTTTGGTATAGAATATGTGGCACTTATTTACAATAAGGAGTTAGTCAAACAGGAAGATGTCCCCAAGCGTTATGAAGATCTGACTGATCCCAAGTGGAAGGACAAGATTGTTATGGCTAACCCAGCTCTTCATCCCACCACTATATCCTGGCTTGTCGGCCTTAAAGAGAATATTTTCGAATCAGAGGAAGAATGGCTTAATTTTGTAAAAGGATTAGCAGCTAATAAACCAATGTTTGTGGCATCTTTTGGTCCTACTCCAGCACCAGTAGAAAGTGGTGAGAAACTCATTGCTATTTCTATGCCAAAATATATTATTACCAAAGCACCAGCTCCTTTAGATTGGGCTCGAATAGAACAGCCCCTTATGGGTACTCCCCGAGCAATTGCGGTAACCTCCTCAGCTCCCAACCCTGATGGAGCAAAGGCTTTTATGGATTACTGGCTCTCGGAAGAAGCTATGTCTATATTAGCAAAAGAGGTAGGAGAATATGTCCTGGCACCAGGTATTTTTCCCCCCATTGATAGTATAGATAAGGCAGAAGTACTTGCTATTAGGGAACTTTCCGATGAAGAAATTCAACAGTGGGGAACAGAGTTTAAGAAGATATTTGCTGTTTATTAAGTATATATAGGGTATTATGGATTATGAATAAAGGAGAATAATCGTGGAAATTCGGATTAAAGAAGTAAGCAAATACTATTATTCCGAAGGAAAGACTATTAAAGCCCTGGATAAAGTTAGTCTTACCATTCCCAGTAACCAGATATTTACCCTGCTGGGACCAAGTGGTTGCGGTAAAACCACACTACTACGATGTATTGTAGGATTAGAAACCCCGGATTCTGGAGAGATAATAATTGGTGATGAGATAGTCTGGTCTGGTAAAGATGGTATAAATATCCCTACCGAAAAAAGAGGACTGGCTATGGTTTTTCAGACTTATGCTATCTGGCCTCACATGAATGTATATAATAATGTTGCCTATCCATTGCAAATTCAAAAGATTCCTAAAGAGGAAATTCGTAAAAAGGTAGAAAAAACATTGCGTTTTGTTAAGTTAGAAGGCTTTGAAAAAAGACCGGCAACCAATATTTCTGGTGGCCAGCAACAGAGAGTTGCTTTAGCCCGGGCATTAGTAGCAGAACCCAAGGTTATTCTCTTTGATGAACCTTTGAGTAATTTAGATGCCAAACTTAGAGAAGAAACACGTAAAGAGTTGAGGAGTTTTCTTAGTAAACTTCAAATTACTGCAGTTTATGTAACCCATGATCAGATTGAAGCACTTGCTCTATCTGATATTATTGCAGTTATGCACTCAGGACATATTGTAGAGATTGGCTCTCCCAGGGAGATTTACTTTAATGCAAACCACCAGTTTGTTGCTGACTTCATTGGAAGAGCTAATCTTTTTAAGGCGGTAGTCAAAGCACAGGAGCATGATAAAACTATTGTTAGTTCAGATATCGGTACCTTTGTCTGTCAGAAAAGGGAATTCCCGGTAGAGAGCAAGGTTATCCTCTGTATTAGACCAGAATTTATTTATCTAAAAAAAGACAGAATTACTGAAGAAGAGACTACTGGAGAACAAAACGTTATCAGTGGACAAATAGATAATTTAATCTTTATTGGTGAGGCTTATGAAGGTGAGGTTAGAATAGGCAAAGAACATTTGATGGTAAAATTAGACCCGGAAACATCTTTAAAAAAAGGCGATACGGTGAATTTAGTGGTAAGTTCAAATCACTGTCTGCTGGTTTCAGCTTGAGTAGGGTGTAATAATGAAGAGGGATTCCAGATTAACAATTATATTAATTATAATAGTTGGTTTTTTAACTGTTTGTCCGGTTATTATGCTTGTTTTTGGGAGTTTTTCCGAGGGGCTAAGCGCTTTTGGTAAATTTACTTTAGAAAAGTATATTGCTGCCTATACTGATCCGGAATTGCCTAAAATTATAAGTAATACTGTGATTTTTGTGCTTGGTGCTGCGCTGGTAGCTACCATCCTGGCTTTATTCTTAGCCTATTTAAATAACAGAACAGATATACCAGGTAAATTCCTATTTAAAGTAATTTCGATAACTCCTATGATGATTCCCCATATTCTTTTTTCGGTGAGCTGGGTATTATTACTTAACCCTTCTAACGGAATCTTAAATTTGATACTTAAGCAGTTCTTTGGTTTAGAGAATTCACCTTTTAATATTTACTCCCTTTGGGGCATGATTCTGGTGGAAGGATTATTAGATATGCCCATTGCCTATCTAATTATTGCACCAGCAATGGCTTCCTTTGATGTAAATCTGGAGGAATCTTCCCGGGTCTGTGGAGCAGGTATAGGGCAAACCTTAGCTAAAATAACTTTACCTGTTCTTCGGCCAGCCATTCTGGCCGCCTTTATTCTTTGTATAGTGCGTTGTATGGCTTCTTTTGCAGTACCATCTGTTATTGGTATGCCGGGACGAATTTATGTTTTAGCAACTCATATTTATCAGACCATCTCAGTTGGTTTTGCGGTAGATTATGGTAAAGCTGCTGCCATTGGTATGAGTGTTCTGGTAATTTCTATTACCCTTATTTTTTTGTATCGCTATCTAACTTCAGAAAGCGAAAAATATGTAACTATTTCCAGTCGTGGTTATCACCCCACCATAATTAAGCTTAAAAAGGCTAAAATTCCTTTATTTTTTATTTTAGGTTTACTTTTGTTCATTCTAATAGCCCTACCAGTCTTGGTTTTAATCTACACTTCCCTGGTGCCCTATTCCATGGTTCCTAGTGCTAAGGCTTTTTCTATGATGAGTTTACGCCATTGGAATGCGGTGATAAAAGATCCTATTTCTATTTTGTCATTGAAAAATAGTTTATTTTTAGGTATCTTTGGTGCTACGGTGGGGGTGATATTATCTCTATTTGTAGCTTACACTATTGTTAGAATTAGAACAAAAATGTCAGGTATTTTAGAATCTTTGAGTTTTTTATCATTTTCTTTTCCAGGGATTGTGATTGGGATTGGTTTTATGTGGTTTTTTGTTCGTACTCCGATTTATGCCACTATCTGGACTTTGTTAATAGGATATATTGCTACTTATTTACCTTATGGTATTCGTCCTCTAAGCAGTGCCTTTGTCCAGATACATAAACACTTAGAAGAATCATCAAAAGTTTGTGGAGCAGGACCCTTAACAACTATGCGGAGGATAATTATTCCTCTACTTGTTCCTGGAATTGTCTCTGGATGGATTCTAATGGCTACCATGTTCTTACGTGAATTATCCCTTTCCGTAGTTCTCTCACGTCCCGGAAGCGAAGTGTTAGCTGTTCAGATTCTTCGTTTTTCTGGAGATGGCCTTTGGGGGAGGCTTTCGGCATTAGGCATTATTATGATTGTTATCTCTACTACTCTGGTAGCACTGGTGAGCTTTATTGGTGCAAAATTACAACCAGCCATAAAGTAAAAGAGATAGATAGAGTCTGGAAAGAACTCACTTAATGGCCTGACTTTATACTTATGGACTGGATGGATTGATAGGTTTCTTTATCGGTTTTTTAATTATTTTTGAGAATGACTACAATCATTAAAATGAGAATTCTAAAAATTATTATTAAATTAGGAGGGATAATAATGAAGGAGAAATTGGAAATCGATTACCAAGCATTAAATGAGGTGAATCAATTTTTAACTAAAAAGGATAACCCCGTAATTGATAAAATGATTAAAATTGTTGATAAATATGGGGGGCCTCAAAAAATTAATGATCTTGCCCAAAAAAATGGAAAAATTGAAGTGCTTATGGAAAAACTTCGCTCTAAAAAACCAGAATATGTCGACCAACTCAATTGGTTAATGGAGCAGAGAGATAATAAAAAATTTATAAGTATGGATGATTATAAAAATAAAATTAATGCCCCGCGTAATATGATTGATGAAAGTTATCAAGTTACCCTCGAGATATCCTCTCTCCACTATTTCCCCTGGCTAATTTCTGAAGCCAAACAATCAATTGAAAGAGGGGAATTAATGCCCAGCAGGTTTATAAGAGTTAGATTTATGAAGGAGCAAGAGGAAGATGGAGACTTATTGGCTACCATTTCAGCAATGAAAATATTAGGTGCTTCCTGGGTCGAGAATTTAGATACCAAAGGTACTGATGGTTCCAACATACACTTAGGTGGCCCTGAGACAATTACTGGATACTTTGGCGGAATTGGCCAACCAAATGATTATGTTTATAAGTGGATTGAGGAGTTTCTCTACTATTATATTAATTATGGTGTAAGACAAGTGTTAAATATAAATGGAGGTACTGTTTTAGCTGGTTATTTCCTCTACAAACTGGGCATAGATATTGAGTTTAAAATATCGGTATTTATGGGCAATGATAATCCTTTTCATGTTTTATGGACTCTATTGACCGCAAAATTGTTTGCCCGAGAAGATGGTACAACACCTTTGATAGGATTTAACCTTTCGAATTCGGTCAATAATGAAACCATCTATTCTACTGGAGAAATAAGAAAAGCTTTAGGATTTGAAGATATAGTCAGAATAGAACATCACATAGTTGAAACCGCTAAAGGTATAGTAAAACAACCATATGATAGGCTGCCAGAGTTAATAGAAATAGCCAGAAAAGTTAAGAATATTTCAGCCAAACATGAAGGGGGAATTCCTGAAGTTGAGGAGAAAAGAGAACATCCCTCTGATATTCTGGAATATTTTTTACCTAAAAATGAAATTATTGAAAAAAACTTAATGCCATATTTAGAGCAAAACTATTTGGATAAACATGATGCAGTTCAGAGAACTGCTCAAGAACTTTTGAAAAATAGTATTCCGGTAAAGGCTGCTCCCAAACTTCATTAGCTAAAGTATTTAACAACCAAATCTAGCTAGGATTATTAATTTCAGGGGGTTCTCAAGGGGAAGTATTCCCTTTGAAGATCTTGTTGGTAAAACAAAATAGCATTTATTGTAACGATATTTTTTCTTTATTTTTTAACTAACATTTAAACTATATACTGAATACTAGATACTCAATACTAATAAGAGAGGGGTTTCAGGGGATACCTCCCCTGATTATCTTGTAAGAAGGAGGCAAATATGACCTTAAAGGCAATGTTCTGGAAAATATTAAATGGTATAGCTGTGGTATTATTAATAATAGGAGGAATAAATTGGGGATTGATTGGCTTATTTGGTTTTGATGTGATAGCAGCAATCTTTGGAGCGATGACCATTCTTTCCAGGATTATTTATATCCTGATCGGCTTATCTTCAATTTTTCTTATAAGAGAATATTTTAGGGATGAAAGCAAAAAACAACTATAAAATTATTTGACAAAATCTAAATATTTTAGTAGAATTGCGAAAATTATCTTTATATAAAGAAACCAGTAGATAAGTATTTACTAAAGAGAGCCAGGAAATGGTGCGAGTATGGCAGTAAAAATTATCGAAACTCACTTCTTTATATAGAATAATAGAATTAATCAAATAAACATACTTAGATAAGCTCAGTACAGTTCTTATAATATCGAAATTAAGTATTCTCTTTGAGGGGTTTCAGGGGATACCTCCCCTGATAAATTATGTCAATAATTTAATTAATTTCTGATTTATACAAACTAAGATGCTTATTTTTTAACTAAAATTTACTATATACTAAATACTATATTATATACTCAATACTAATAATAGAGGGGTTTCAGGGGATACCTCCCCTGAATATCTTCTGGAAATGAGGGTAGAAAATAATAATTTCTACTGAAATAGGGTGGTAACACGAGAGAATCGTCCCTATGAAGTCTGGATTTTAGGCTTCAGGGGGCGATTTTTTTATTTTAAGATAAATATAACCAATGGGTTTGTTTTCTTATGAAAAAGTATTAGTTAAAAAAGTATAAAAAATGAAATATATTATATGCATTAGTAAAAAATATTTTTGTATTGCCCGGTGGATAAAAACTTAGCAAAGATTTCTTTATTGAAAATAAAGGACCCAGTACCAAAGAAAGGGGGAAGTAGAAGATGGAATTAACTGGAACGGAAATTATTATAGAAGGTCTAAAACAGGAAAAAGTGAAGGCAATTTTTGGTATACCGGGGGCAGCAATTTTACCTTTCTATGATACCTTAGGTAAGGTGGGACAGCTTCCTTTTAAAAATATATTAACCAGACACGAACAGGGTGCGGTCCATGCTGCAGATGGATATGCCCGAGCAACCGGTGAGGTAGGAGTATGTGTGGTTACCTCTGGTCCGGGAGCCACCAATCTGGTAACTGGACTGGCTAATGCCTATTTAGATTCAGTTCCCTTAGTAGCATTCACGGGACAGGTACCAACTGATATGGTAGGCAATGATGCCTTTCAAGAAGTAGATATTATTGGCATTACCCTTCCCATTACCAAAAATAATTATGTAGCCAGAAAAACGGAAAACCTGGCTTCCATTATCAAAGAGGCATTTTATATAGCCCGTAGTGGTAGACCAGGTCCAGTTTTGGTTGATTTACCCAAAGATGTTCAGTTAGATAGATGCTCTTTTAAATATCCAGAAAAGGTAAATCGAAAAGGTTATCAACCGTCTTACCGAGGCAATATCAGGCAGATTAAAATAGCAGCCACCAAAATCAGGGAGGCGAAAAAACCGGTGATTATTGCTGGTGGTGGAATTATTAGTGCCAATGCCTCCGGTGAATTAAAAAAAGTAGCACTTAAAACTAATATCCCGGTAGTAACTACTTTTATGGGAATTGGTAGCTTTCCAGTGAATCACCCCCTCTCCTTAGGTATGTTGGGGATGTATGGAAATTATGTAGCTAATCAGGTAGTTAGTGAGGCTGACTTGATAATTGCCCTGGGAACTCGTTTTGACGATAGAATTACTAGAAATTTAAAACATTTTTGTCCCTATGCCGAAATTATTCATATTGATATTGACCCTGCTGAGATTGGGAAAAATGTTTTGGTAAAAGTTCCCCTAGTTGGAGATGTTAAGATTATATTGCAACAATTAATTAATTATTTAGAAGAAAAAGATAATGAATCATGGTTGGCAGAAATCACAAGTATTAAAGAACGATATCTAAAATATACTGCCCAAAAAGAGGATCCCCGCCAGGAGAAGTTAAAACCAAAATATATAATTGATTGTCTAAATGACTTTTTCAAAGGAGAAGCCATTGTGGTAACTGATGTTGGTCAGCATCAAATGTGGACAGCCAATCATTTTCAGTTTATTCATCCCCGTTCCTTTATCTCCTCTGGTGGTTTGGGAACCATGGGTTTTGGGCTGCCAGCTGCTATTGGAGCCAAAATTGGATGTCCGGAAAAAGCGGTTATTTGTATTTCCGGTGATGGTAGTTTGCAGATGAATATTCAGGAATTAGCAACAGCTATCTATAACCGCTTACCTATTATAGTAATATTGATGAACAATGGTTATCTGGGAATGGTAAGACAATTGCAGGAACTATTTTGTGAAGGGCGTTATATTTCTACTTCTCTTTCCGGGAATCCCGATTTTGTTAAGGTTACTGAAGGATATGGAGGAGTTGGTTTTAGAGTGGAGAAAAAAGAAGATTTCTATCCTATTTTAAAAAGAGCATTTCAAATGAACCGCTTTGTACTTCTGGATTGCCATATACCCGAGGACGAAAAAAATTTCCCTATGGTACAGCCCGGTTCATCTCTTAATAACATGATTGGAGTTGATCAATTATGAAACATACTATTGCTATTTTGGTTGAAGACCAACCAGGGGTAATGTCTCGAGTGGCTGGTTTGTTTACCAGAAGAGGTTTTAATATTGACAGTATTGCGGTGGGGCCTTCTGAGGCCCCCGGAATTTCCAGAATGACTATTATAGTCAATGGAGACCATAAGGTTTTAGAGCAGGTAACGAAACAATTAAATAAACTGATTGATGTTATTTGTGTTCGAGATATTCCTGTGGAAAATATCTTAGAAAGAGAATTAGTTTTAGTTAAAGTGCATACCGAATCCTTATCAGTACGAGCCGAGATTATTCAGCTGGTAGAAATATTTAAGGCAAAGGTAGTTTATGTAGAGCGAAATACCCTGACTATTGAGATGTCTGGTGATGAAGAAAAGGTGTCTGGATTTTTAAAATTATTGGCACCTTTTGGTGTCAAAGAAGTAGTTCGCACCGGTAGAATTGCTATAGCCAGAAGTAATAAATAAATGTTCTCAATAGCAGAGAAGAAAAAATAGTAAGTAAAAAAAGAAAGAGTAATTATGCATCGAAATTTTAAAGAAATTTATAAAAAAGGAGATGTATTATCATGACTGAAAAAATTATGATTTTTGACACTACCTTACGTGATGGAGAACAATGTCCTGGTGCTTCCCTTAATACCCAGGAAAAGTTGGAAGTTGCTGGCTATTTAGAAAAACTAAAAGTAGATGTAATTGAGGCAGGCTTTCCCATCTCTTCTCCCGGTGATTTTGAAGGGGTGGAGATGATTGCCAAAAATATTAAAGGTCCCACTATTGCTGCTTTATGTCGAGCAGTGGAAGGGGATATCAAATGTGCCTGGGATGCTATAAAATTAGCTCAAAAACCAAGAATACATACTTTTATTGCCACCTCTCCTATCCACATGAAACTTAAGCTGGAGAAAACCCCTCAGGAAGTTTTACAACAGGCCGTTTCTGCGGTAAAGTTAGCCAAAAGTTATTGCCCGGAAGTAGAATTTTCTGCTGAAGACGCCACTCGTAGTGAACCAGAATTTTTGTATCAAATTTTTGCAGAGGTAATTAAAGCCGGAGCTTCCATTATTAATGTGCCAGATACAGTAGGTTATTCTCAACCGGAGGAATTTGGTAAATTAATCAAAGGTATTGTGGAGAATGTTCCCAATATTGACCAGGTAATCATAAGTGTCCATTGTCATAATGACCTGGGATTGGGAGTTGCCAATTCCTTAGAGTCTTTAAAATATGGGGTGAAGCAGATTGAATGCACCATAAATGGCCTTGGAGAAAGAGCAGGTAATGCCTCTTTAGAAGAGATAGTCATGGCTATGCACACCAGGCAAGATTTTTATCACAAGACTACTAATATTGATACCCGTTATATCTATCCTACCAGCAGATTAGTAAGCCGCTTAACTGGCTTTGTAGTCCAGCCTAATAAGGCTATTGTAGGGAAAAATGCCTTTGCCCATGAAGCCGGAATTCATCAGGCTGGTGTTTTAAAAGATGCCTCTACCTATGAAATTATGAAACCACAAACTATTGGTCTGGAAAGTAATCAGTTAGTCCTGGGGAAACATTCTGGTCGGAATGCCTTTAAAAAGAGATTGCTAGAGTTAGGCTATGAATTAGACCAAGAAAAGTTAAACCGATCCTTTGAGCATTTTAAGAAGCTTGCTGATAAGAAGAAAGAGATTTATGCTGAGGACCTGATTGCCCTGGTGTCTGAGTATTTAGTAGAAGATATGAGTGAGGTCTATGAATTAAAATATTTTCATATCAGTACCGGAAATAACATTTTACCTACCGCAACGGTAAGATTATCTAAAGAAGATGAAATCTTGGAAGATGCTGCCTGTGGGGATGGCCCGGTAGATGCTGTTTTTAATGCTATAGACCGAATTACCGGGGTAAAAGTCAAATTAACAGATTATTATGTCAGAGCACTTACCAGAGGAAAAGATGCCCAGGGAGAAGCTATAGTGGAAATAAAAGATAATGGGCATTCCTATATTGGAAAGAGTGTTAGTACTGATACCATAGAGGCGAGTGTAAAGGCTTATTTAAAGGCCATTAACAAAATGTTAAGCACTGAGAAGAGAAAAAACTTAGCAGACTGAATAAAATTATAATAATGTTGTTATAGTAAGTTGAAATATTTAAAAAAAGGAGTTTCAAGATGGGAAGAACGATTGCCGAAAAGATTCTACAATCTCACTGTGCCGAAAAAGACTTAAAAAAGGGTGCTCTAATTAAAGCGAGAGTAGATTTTGCCTTTGCCAATGATATTACCGGGCCACTGGCCATTGAAGTCTTTAACCAGGTTGGAGCCAGTAAGGTATTCAATCGGGATAAAATTACTTTTGTTCCAGATCATTTTACCCCCAATAAGGATATAAAATCTGCCCAACAAGCAAAGATGATAAAAGAATTTTCTCAAAGTCAAGACCTTACTTATTATTTTGAGATAGGTCAAGCCGGTATCGAACATGCCTTATTACCGGAAAGAGGTCTGGCATTGCCAGGTCAATTTATTGTGGGCGCAGATTCTCATACCCCCACCTCTGGAGCATTAGGAGCCTTGGCAGTTGGAGTAGGAAGTACGGACTTAGGAGTGGTGCTAGCCCTGGGTGAGATTTGGATAAGAGTGCCGGAGACTATCAAATTTATTTACCAGGGGAAATTAAATAAATGGGTGGGAGGAAAAGACCTTATTCTTTATACTATCTCTCAAATTGGGGTTAATGGAGCAAACTACAAGGTAATGGAATTTAGTGGAGAGGTTATCAGGCAACTTTCTATAGACCATCGCTTTACCATGTGTAATATGGCTACTGAAGCAGGAGCTAAGAGTGGAATAATTGAACCAGATGAGATTACCTTCACTTATTTAAGAAGTCACACTGATAAAACTTTTTTTCCTTCTCTTCAAAGTGACCCTGATGCTGAATATGAGCAAATTATGGAAATTGAAGTAGCTAATATTGAACCACAGGTAGCCTTTCCCCATTTACCGGAAAATTGCAAACCCATCAGTGAAGTGGGAGAGATTAAAATTGACCAGGTAGTGATTGGTTCCTGTACTAATGGGCGCCTGGAAGATTTAAGATTAGCAGCTACGATTTTAAAGGAACATAAGGTAAATTCTAAGGTAAGAGTAATAATTATTCCGGCGACTCAAGAAGTCTATCGGGAAGCCCTGGAGGAAGGTTTAATAAAGATATTTATTGAGGCAGGTGCCGTGGTCAGTCCGCCTACTTGTGGTCCCTGTCTGGGTGGGCATATGGGAGTGCTGGCCAAAGGTGAAAGGGCAATATCTACTACTAATAGAAATTTTGTTGGTAGAATGGGTCATCCTGAAAGTGAGGTATATTTAGCCAGTCCAGCTGTAGCTGCTGCTTCTGCGGTTACCGGTAAAATATCAAGCCCAGAGGAGGTAATATTAACGTGATTTTAAAGGGAAATGTTTGGAAGTTTGGTGATAATATTGACACTGATGTTATTATTCCAGCCAGGTACTTAAATACTTCGGATGCTAAAGAATTGGCCTCCCATTGCCTGGAAGATTATGATTCAAAATTTATTAAAAAAGTCAAAGCTGGGGATATTATAGTAGCTGGTGAAAATTTTGGCTGTGGAAGTTCCCGAGAGCATGCCCCTATTGCTCTTAAAGAAGCAGGTATTTCCTGTGTTATTGCTAAATCCTTTGCTCGCATCTTTTTTCGCAATGCTATCAATATTGGTTTGCCTATCTTTGAGTCACCTGAAATTTCCCAACAAGTGAAACAGGGAGATCTTTTAGAAGTAGACCTTAATAAAGGTATCATCAAAAATCTGACTACTGGCCAAGAATATCAAGTCCATCCCTTGCCTCCTTTTATACAAAATATCATTTTAGCTGGTGGTCTGGTAGAATATACGAAAAGAGAAATGAAAAGGAGAACTAACTATGAACAATTATAATATTGCTCTAATTCCTGGAGACGGTATAGGACCTGAGGTTATCAGGGAAGGTAAAAAAATACTTGAGGTAGCCTCTAAACAACAAGGTGTTCAGATTAACTGGACTGAATATCCTTTTGGGGCCGAACATTATCTCAAAACAGGTGAATTGCTTCCGGACAGTGTATTAACAGAGATAAAAGACATGGATGCCATCTATTTAGGAGCAGTGGGAGATCCACGGGTCAAAACTGGCATTTTAGAGAAAGAAATATTATTAAAATTAAGATTTTATTTTGATCAATATATTAACTTAAGACCGATTAAATTATATAAAGGTGTTCCCACCCCATTGAAAGATAAAAAACCAGAAGATATTAATTTTTATGTAGTAAGAGAGAATACAGAGGATTTTTATATAGGTATTGGTGGTAGGTTTAAAGGGAAGACCAGCCGAGAGCAGTTGAAAGTTTTCAGAAAGCTCTATCAGGCAAAATTAGCTGTTAATTTTGAATTAGAAGATGAAGAAGAAATTGCTTATCAAGTGGGTTTAATCAGTAAACCAGGTACTCAGAGAGTTATTAGATACGCCTTTGACTTAGCTACCAAAAAAGGTCTAAATAGAGTTACTTCAGTTGATAAGGCTAACGTGCTAACCCATGTCTACGGACTCTGGAGGGATTGTTTTACCGAAATTGCCCAGCAGTATCCCGGCATTGAAACAGAGTTTACCTTTGTTGATGCTATTACCATGTGGTTTTTAAGAAAACCGGAATGGTTTAAAGTGGTGGTGGCTCCCAATATGTTTGGGGATATTATTACTGATTTAGGAGCCATGATTCAGGGTGGTCTGGGGATTGCCGCAGGAGGGAATATCAATCCAGGAGGGGTCTCCATGTTTGAGCCCATTCACGGCTCAGCTCCTAAATATAAGGGGAAGTTAATTGCCAATCCTATAGCCACCATTTTAGCTGGGGCTTTGATGATGGACACCTTAGGAGAGACTAAGATAATGACCGCAATTGAAAAGGCGGTGGAAGAAGTGCTAAGTGAAGGAATAGTAAGGTCAGCTGACCTAGGAGGTAACTCCTCTACTTGCCAGGTGGGAGAAGCAGTTGTTCAGAAATTAAAGAAAGGATAGAGATTAGCTGTAAATTAAGCTAAAATGAAGATAATTGGTAAGGGTGACGCTGTTATTGAGTTATTAAGAGAAGAAGAAAGTAAATAAGAAAAGGAAGGGTAAGAAGATGGAGAAAAAAAGTAATATGGTGGTGAAAGGGGCTAATCGGGCTCCTCACCGTTCCCTGTTTTATGCCATGGGGTATACCAAAGAAGATCTAGACAAACCAATTATTGGGGTGGTTAATGCCTTCAATGAAATTATTCCCGGACATATCCAACTTAATGATATTGCTCAGGCAGTGAAAATTGGTATTGCTTCTGCGGGAGGTGTTCCTATGCAATTTCCTGCTATTGGCATTTGTGATGGTATTGCTATGAACCATGAGGGGATGAGGTATCCTCTGGCCAGTAGAGAGCTCATAGCTGATTCTATTGAAGCAGTTACTATGGCGCATCATTTTGATGGGCTGGTGATGATAGCAAATTGTGACAAGATTGTGCCGGGAATGTTAATGGCCGCTGCCCGCTTGAATATTCCCTCGGTCTATATAAGTGGTGGGCCTATGCTTCCTGGACAATATGCCGGAGATGAGGTGGATTTAAATACTGTTTTTGAGGCAGTGGGTAAATATAATCAACAGAAGATGTCTGAACAGGAATTACTGAAATTAGAACAGTGTGCTTGTCCTGCAGCCGGTAGTTGTGCTGGATTATTTACTGCTAATTCTATGAATTGCCTCTCAGAAGCCCTGGGCATGGCTCTACCTGGAAATGGTACCATACCAGCCGGTTATGGAGAAAGAAAGCAATTAGCCAATAGAGCGGGGAAGGCAATAATGAATCTGGTCTCCAGGCAGATTAAACCTCGAGATATCATGACTGCCAAGGCCCTGGAAAATGCCATTATTCTTGATTTAGCCATGGCTGGTTCTACCAATACCGTATTACATCTTTTGGCTATCGCCCATGAAGCAGGTATTAATTTGGAATTAAAGACTTTTGACCGATTAAGTCGCCTGATCCCGGTTTTGACCAAGGTATCTCCGTCCAGTAATTTTCATGTAACTGATTTATATTTTGCAGGAGGCATTCCAGCAATATTAAAGGAACTGGCTGATGCAAAACTTATTCATAGCGAAGAGATAACCGTAACTGGTTTGACTATAGGAGAGAATATTGCCCATGCTGAAATAAAAAATAAGGAAGTAATCAGGGAATTTAGTAAACCTTACAGTAGAGAAAGTGGCATAGCAGTGCTCTATGGAAATTTGGCTCCGGAAGGAGCAGTGGTTAAGGTCTCTGCGGTTAAGCAGAACATGTATGATTTTACAGGACCGGCACGAGTATTTAATTCTGAAGAAGAGGCTTACCAGGCTATTATGGGTGGTAAAATAAAGAAAGGTGATGTGGTAGTAATTCGCTTTGAAGGTCCTAAGGGTGGTCCTGGCATGCGGGAAATGTTAGCACCAACTTCTGCTCTTTGTGGTATGGGTTTAGATAATGATGTTGCTTTAATTACTGATGGCCGTTTTTCAGGAGCGACCAGGGGAGCAGCTATTGGACATATCTCACCTGAAGCAGCTGAGAAAGGGCCTATTGCTATGATTGAAGATGGTGATCTTATTAAAATTGATATTTCCAACCGTATACTGTCTGTAAATTTATCAGAAGAAGAGTTAAAACAGCGGGAAGCAAAATGGTCTTTACCAGAAAGGAATATACCTGCTAACTATTATTTGAGAAGGTATGCCTATCTGGTTACCTCCGCCAGCACTGGTGCAGTTTTTAGGGAAGTAAATATTTATTAGATGTATATTAGTGGTTCTTTTCTTTTTTTGCCCACTATATTTAGCCAGGCTTTAGTTAACCATTGTTTTTTATAAACTATTTTTCGAGCCTGAGCAGGGCAAGTTTTAACACAGGCCATACAGTGGATACATAATTTATCACGACTTTTTAAATTATTAGGGTTAATGGCATTAACCGGGCAGGCTTCCAGGCATTTTCGACAATGTTGACACAATTGGACATCAATTTGGGGAGCATGGGAAAATAACAACTCACTATATTCGGGTAGTAATTTATTGATAGTTAACAATTTCCCCTTTATATTCAGTTCTGGTACCTTTTCTAAATTTTCTGTAGCTTCCATTTTTTGGCGGATTTGTTTTCCGAAGAGTTCTGCTTTTTCCAGATCCTGCTGGTCTGGTCTTCCGGAGGCAATTTTTATTTCTCCCTGGAAAAAAGAATGCTCACTAATAAAATTAGCAGCGGCAATAATTTTAAAGCCCTGATGACTCATCAATTTATAGAGTTCTCTTAAGGTAATTCCAGCACTAATGTTACCATAGGTTGCTACCAGCACCATGGGATCATTATTTCCTATAATCTTGTGTAGTACCGGATATAGCAAATTAGGTATTCTTTCCTGATAGGTAGGGATCCCTAATATTACTGCCTCAGAAGGTTTTAGGGCAAATTGGAAATTGTGACGTTGCTTAATTGAGTTAAGATTGATAGTTCTTTGTTCGGGAATATTCCATCCCCTGGCCATAGCCTGGACAATTTGGGCAGTGGAATGAGTAGGAGAAAAATAAATCAATAATAATTTATTAATAAGCAAAGTAAAGCTCCTAAAAATATAATTATTTGCCACAATAAAATTTACTTAAAAATGCCACTTGCTATATTTTAATGCAGTTGTTCACTCTAAGCAAGGTAAAAATCAAAATATTCTTTTGATTTGAATATGAAATTAAGAATTAATGAATATCAATTAATACTCCCTTTTTCCCATATAGCTTAATACTATTATTTTTGTTAGAATTAATTAAGTAAAAAGCTTTAAGCTTTACCTAAAATTTAAACCATGGGTATGAAATTAGTTTGGCTAACAGTTAAAAAACAAAAAAAGAATATAGACTAAAGAAGAAAGGGGTCTATGATGTTATCCATAATTAAAAAACGGAGAAGTATCCGATTATTTCAAAACAAGACAGTAGAGCGAGAGAAGGCTGACCAGATTATAAAAGCAGCCTTACTGTCTCCCTCTTCGAAAAATAACCATCCCTGGAAATTTATTGTTGTTGAGGATAAAGAAACCTTATTAGAATTATCTGATAGTAAAGAACATGGTTCTAAATTTTTAGCAAAAGCACCTCTGGCTATAGTGGTAATGGCAAATCCTAAACAATCAGATGTTTGGATAGAAGATGCCTCTATTGCTGCTATTTTTATGATATTGACTGCTCAAGATCTGGGTTTGGGTAGCTGCTGGATACAGATTAGAAAAAGAAATCATTCAGGTAGTGTGAGTTCAGAAGACTTTATCAAGGATTTGTTGGGTATTCCTGATGATTTACGTATTTTGTGTCTGGTAGCCATAGGCTATCCAGCTGAAGATAAACCGGAAAAAACGATTGCTGAAATAAAATTAAATGATATTTTTCTAAACCGATATGGGGAAAAGTATGAGATTAAAGACTATTAAGTAAAAATATAAATAATGCAAGGTATTATTATGGATATGAAGGAAGAATTCGGATTAGTTTTAGAAGGAGGAGGGGCCAAGGGTTCATATGAAATTGGCGCCTGTAAAGCTTTAGAGGAGATGGGAGTTAAAATAACTGCAGTTACGGGCACCTCAGTTGGGGCTTTAAATGGGGCTATGGTTGCCCAGCACGAGATAGATACCGCTTACCAGCTCTGGTATAATATACACCCATCTCAGGTTATGAATATCGAGGAAGAAAAATTAAAAAAATTAACTCATTTAGAGATAAGACCAGATGGTATTCGTTACTATCTTAAGATGTTGGGAGAGATTATTGCCGAGGGGGGAATTGACGTTACCCCTTTAAAGAAGCTAATTAAAAAATATGTTAATGAGGAAAAATTACGGACCTCAGATATTTCCTTCGGAATGGTTACGGTATCTTTTACTGATCGCCGGGCACTGGAACTATTTGTAGAAGATATTCCTGATGGTCAGATTGCTGATTATCTTTTTGCCAGTGCTAATTTTCCTCTTTTTCGATCAGCAAAAATTGGAGATAAGATATACCTTGATGGAGGAATTTATGATAATCTTCCTATCCGCATGCTGGTTAACCGTGGTTATAAATCTTTAATTACCGTGCGGGTTGGGGGATTGGGGAGAATGAGAAAGGTAAATTTGGATAATCTCAAACTGATTAATATTGAAGCTAAAGAATCGCTGGGAGGACCATTGGATTTTGATACCCAAAAAGCCAGAAAGAATTTGAAGTTAGGTTATTTTGATGCCTATCGAGTTATGAAAAATTTATCTGGGCAATATTATTATATCAATCTCGAGTATCAGGAAGACTATTTTGTTGATTATTTCAGCCATCTCAGTCCAGAAATGGTTCTAAAAATAGGTCAAACTCTTGGTTTTAAAGAGAATGTCCCCTATCGAAGGCTACTTTTTGAGAAGATAATTCCTAAATTGATTGAAATATTAAAATTACCGGAAAATTGCAATTATCAAGATATTGCCCTGGCTTTAGCAGAAAAGATTGCTCAGGAAATTGGAATAGAACGGTTTCATATTTATTCTTTTTCAGAATTAATAAGTTGCATTACGAAGGAATATAACAAGGGCAAAAAAATAGATGTAAAAAAAGAACATAGTTTAATTTCTCATTTTGGATTTCTCTCTTTATTTAGCGGAGATGATCTGTTAAAAAAATTGGTACAGGATCTGTTAGATGAAAATTTTATCCAGTCACTGAAGGATAATCAGGATTCAATTAATGATTAAAAGAGATAAAATACTAAAAAGATAGGGAAAAACAAGAATAGGACCATAAGAAAGCATTTCAAGATCATCTCCATGCCCGAGGTAGTTTTTAAGATTATAGAGAGATTGAAATCATCAAAAATACTAAAATCAAAACTATTTTTGAAGGAATATAAGGAGATATTCTTGACAAGAGGAAAAATTTTTGTAAAATTTTTAATAGTGAGGAGGAAAAATAATTTAAAATTATGGACCTACTCAATATAACTTTATCCAAATGAGATGGAAAAATTGAATAAACTTTTTTGGGAAAGCCTTATTTTTTGAAATGATGATAGAAATGATTATCTTAAGGTATAGGAATTATTGGAATTCCTATACCTTAAGATAAGGAATTGATTTGTTATAGATTTGTTATAAAAGATTTTAAAAGACAAGCATAGAAAAGGTAATATATTCTTAAATATACCAGAAATATGATATTAAAGATAAGATATGTGAGAGATTAATATTACTAAATACTAATATAGATTTTGATTTTTTTCAGGGGTTATCAAGGGGAAGGATTCCCCTTGAATATATTAATATGATATATATTATTGATTATTGATATAGGAGGTAAGATCGATGAATCAAAAAATTAGGGGTTTTTTGTTTGTAATTAGCACTTTATTCCTAATATTTTTAACACTTTCTTTTTCTTGTTGGGCGCAATTAGAACAGAATGAAAAGCCAGAGAGAGATTTTCTTATCTACAGTCAATTTTCTAACTTAATTTTGGAGGAAGGACAAAGTATTGACCTTGATATCAAATTTATTAATCTTGGCAAACAGCCAGAAAACATTTTAGTTGAACTTATTGCTGATACTGAAGCTGAAGACTGGAAAGTGCTCTTAAGAAATGAAAGCTGGCAGGGTTTTAAAGTCAGGCAGGTTAATCTGTTAGCCGAGGAACCGGATAATATAAAAACCCTGAACCTACATATTGAAGTTCCCAAAGAGGTTAAGGAAGAGCAGAAAGAATATACCTTTACCATCAAAGCGGAAACTATTGATGGTAAACTTGCCCGTTCTTTAGATATTATTGTTGCTGTTACTGAAAAAGTGGAAGGAGAAGTAGAAGAAGAGACTAAGGAAATTTTATTAAGCACTAAATATCCGACAATGGAAGCTGCTGCTGGAAATACCATGAAATATGAAATAGAAGTAAAGAATGATACAGATGAAGATAAGGTAATGGACTTTTCAGTAGAACTACCTCAGGGTTGGCGAGCCTCCATTAGTCCTAGATGGAGGGAAGAAGAAAAAATTTCTGCTATCAAGATAAACAAAGCTGGTACCGAAACCATCTTATTAGCTGTTACCCCTCCCTTCACGGCTGAAAAGGCTGAGTATGACCTTAAGCTTATAGCAAGGGCTGGTGAATTAGAAAAATCCTTAGATTTAAAGGCCATAGTTACCGGCACCTATACTCTCAATTTAGGAACAGAAAGTGGCAATCTAAAATTAACTACGGTATCTGGAGAAGAAAAAGAGTTTACTTTCTATATTTGGAACGAAGGTTCAGCGCCTATAGATAATATTGCCTTCTACAGTAGTGCTCCTCAGGGTTGGGAGGTAAAATTTAACCCGGACCGAATAGCCGAATTACCTTCTCTAGTTGAAACCCAGCAGCCAGAAAAAATAACAATGACCATAAAAGTTCCCCATAATACAGTACCTGGTGATTATATGGTAACAGTCAATGCTAGTGGAGCCCAGGATCAGAAAAAAGTTGAGTTCAGGACCACGGTGCAAGTTCCTACTAAATGGGGCTGGATTGGAGTACTTATCATAGTAGTGGTACTGGCTATTTTATTGGGAATATTTTTGAAATTGAGACGAAGATGAGAGGAATAAAAAATGAAATCGACTCAGACCGTATTAGAGACCAAAAATTTAACCAAGATATATAATGGCACTCCAGTGGTCAACAATCTAAATTTAGAAATAGGGGAAGGAGAGATTTTTGGTTTTCTTGGTCCCAATGGTGCTGGGAAGACAACCACTATTTTGATGATTTTGGGTTTAACTGAACCCACCTCAGGAGAGGTAAAGGTATTCGGGTATAACTCAACCAGAGAACCATTACCGGTGAAAAGAATAACCAGCTATCTTCCTGAAAATGTGGGCTTTTATGAAGATTTGACTGCCTTAGAAAATCTTACCTATATAACTCGCTTAAATCATATTCCCGAAAAAGAAGCCAGCGAAAGGATTGATGAAGTACTTTCCCTGGTAGGGTTGTTAGAGGCTAAAAATATGGAAGTGGGAAAATTTTCTAAAGGTATGAAACAAAGACTGGGATTAGCTACGGTCTTTGTTAAAAAACCGAAATTAGCCATATTGGATGAACCAACCACTGGAATTGACCCGCAGGGCGTGGAAGAAATTTTAGAGTTAATCACAGAGGTAAACCGAAAGGAAAATATTACCTTTTTGGTCTGCTCGCATTTACTTTATCAGATACAAAAAATTTGTAGTAAGATTGGTATTTTCTCTAAAGGAAAGATGGTGGCTATGGGTTCATTAGAGGAGATTAGCAAAAAGATATTACCAGAGAAGAGTAATCGTTTAGAGATAAGTATTGCTGATTCCCAGGATACTGATGAACTGATTAAGAATATTCAAAAGTTGGAGGGAGTCTTAAAAGTAGAGAAGAGAACTGAAGAGATCTCACTGGAAAAGATCTATACTAAATATTTTCAGGAGGATATTTAAACATGTCAGGGTTAAGTATTATTTATTGGAAGGAACTGGCTGATTATTTAGGCAGTAAGAAATTTATTATTATTTTTCTAATAGTAGCTCTTACTGCTGGTACCATTATTTATGTCTTACATCAATCAGCAAGTAGTGATGTTAGTCAATTTACTGGTGAGTATCTTTTTTTGAAGCTGTTTACATTTTCTGGCGGCACCCTTCCTTCTTTTCTTTTCTTTGTAAGTTTTTTTGGTCCTTTAATCGGGATTATCTTTGGGTTTGATGCTATTAATAGTGAACGCTCTGGTGGAACTATGAGTTTGGTGTTGTCCCAGCCCATTTATCGAGATGCCCTGATTAATGGTAAGTTCTTAGCAGGAATAACCACTATTGCCGTGATGTTAATCAGTATTATTATGATTATTTTTGGTCTGGAATTGATGGTCTTTGGAATTATACCAAGTGCAACTGAATTAGCACGGGTAGGTTTATTTTTCCTGTTAAGTATTGTTTATATTGGATTCTGGATGGGCTTGGGGATTCTATTTTCCATTATTTTCAGACAAACAGCAACTTCCGCTTTGGTATCCATTATGGCCTGGATATTCTTTTCCTTCTTTATTCTCATGGTAGCCAATGTTATTGCAGATCAGATGGTTCCTATTGGGACTGATGCCACTCTGGAGGTGCTGGCCAAGAATGAAAATATCAGGAATATGATTTTACGTGTATCACCTCTTATATTATTTCAAGAATGCACTACTGCTATTTTGAATCCCTCGGTCAGGTTTTTTGGGATAACAACTGCTCTAAAAAATTTAGAGATTATTCCCAGTCCGTTGAGTATCGGGCAAAGTTTGTTAGTAGTCTGGCCACAATTGGTAAGCCTGATTGCCTTGATATTAATCTGTTTTGCTATATCCTATGTGGTATTTATGCGCCAGGAAA
>DKFO01000069.1 GCA_002452835.1 Candidatus Atribacteria bacterium UBA6794
TTTGTTTCTTTCCTCCTTAAAAATTTGTAATCTTTTCTTAATCTACCACGTTTTAAATATTATTTTTTTGGTAATATCTTCTGGAACAATTTCATAATAAGCAAATTGCATCACATAATTAGCTCTACCCTGAGAAATAGATCTTAGACTAGTTGCATAACCAAAAACTTCTTGTAATGGTACATGAGCTAATATTATTTTTCCTTTAATGTTCTTTTTTTCTTGAATACCTTCAATTTTTGCTCTTCGAGAATTTAAGTCACTAATTATAGAACCAAGATACTCTTCTGGTGTTCTAATTTCCATTTCTACTATTGGTTCCAAAAGCACTGGATCAGCTTTTTTTAAACCTTCCTTTAAGGCTTTGGAAGCAGCTATTCTAAAAGCTAACTCGGAAGAATCAACTGGATGATAAGAACCATCTATTAAGGAAACCTTAATATTGGTAACGGGATAACTTGCCAAGACACCGCAGGTCATTGCTTCCTGAATACCCTGTTTTATAGCAGGAATATATTCTTTTGGTATGCTACCTCCAACTGTTCGGTCAATAAATTCAAGGGTATTATCCTTATATGGTTCAATTTCAATTATAACATCGCCATATTGTCCCCTACCCCCACTCTGTCTGATAAACTTGCCTTGAGCAGTAGCTTTCTTTCTAATTGTTTCTTTAAATGCTACCTGCGGTTTACCTACATTACCCTCCACTTTAAATTCCCTAAGTAAACGATCAATAATAATCTCCAGATGAAGTTCTCCCATACCGGAAATGATAGTCTGTCCAGTATCCTTATTAACAGCACGTCTGAAGGTAGGGTCTTCTTCGGCCATTTTATCCAGGGCAATAGCCATTTTTTCTCTATCTGCTATACTCTTTGGTTCGATGGCAATAGAAATAACTGGTTCTGGGAATTTAATTTTTTCTAAAATTATGGGATTATTTTCATCACATAGAGTATCTCCAGTTCCAGATTTTTTAAGTCCAATGATCGCCCCTAAATTTCCAGCTGATATTTCTTTCACCTGTTCTTTGTGGTCAGCATGTATTTTTACTAATCTGTTAATTCTTTCTTTAATATTTTGGGTGGGATTATAAACATAACTACCCTCTTTTAATATTCCAGAATAGACTCTTATGAATGATAATCTTCCAAAAAAAGGATCGGTCATTACTTTAAAAACTAAAGCAGATAAAGGTTCATTGATATCTGTTTTTCTTATTAATTCTTTGCCCGTCTTGGGGTCTTGACCTTTAACTGGTAATACTTCTAATGGTGAAGGTAAATATCGGTTTATAGCATCTAAGAGAAGTTGAATGCCCTTATTTTTTAAGGCAGATCCACACAATACAGGTACTATCCGATTACCTATCGTTCCTTGCCTTATAACTTGATATATCCTATCAACATTGATTTGTTTACCATAAAGATAATCTTCCATAAATAATTCATCTTCTTCAGCTAAAATATCCATCATTTTTTTATGAGCATCTTCTGCATATTGTTTATATTCCTGTGGAATATTTTCAATACAGTAATTTACACCTAAAGAATCAACTGAATAAGAATAGGCTTTCATATTAACAATATCAATAACCCCTTGAAAATCTCCTTCGCAACCCCACGGTATTTGAATTATTAAAGGAATAGTGGAAAATTTTTCTTTAATCATATTTACAGTGCCATAAAAATCAGCTCCAATTCGGTCCATCTTATTGATAAATGCAATTCTAGGCACATGATAATTATCTGCTTGATGCCAAACAGTCTCAGTTTGGGGTTCTACTCCCCCTACAGCACAAAAGACAGCAATAGCTCCATCCAGTACTCTAAGAGAACGTTCAACTTCAACTGTAAAATCTACATGCCCTGGCGTATCAATAATATTAATTTGATGACCTTTCCAAAAACATGTTGTCACAGCAGAACTTATGGTAATACCTCTTTCTCTTTCTTGAGGCATCCAATCCATTGTCGCTGAACCTTCATGAACTTCTCCCATTTTATGCACTCTACCGGTGTAATATAAAATCCTTTCGGTAACAGTAGTTTTACCGGCATCTATATGAGCCATAATTCCTATATTTCTAATATTTTCTAAGTTGTTTTTACTTTCCGACATAATACAATTATTCTCTAACCTATTTATTTTTATAAGCATATCAATATTATTATTTTTATCAATTGGTTTTATTTTTTCTTTAATATACATGATACGATATAATCAAGATATTCAGGGGAAGTATCCCCTGAAACCCCTCAAAGAAAATACCTTTAAAGAAATACCATCTTGTTTAACAATAAGATAATCAAGGGGAATCATTCCCCTTGAGAACCCCTAAGTCAAAATCAAAATATATTGGTCCTTTATTGAAGAAATAATACAATAATATTATATTATCTTGCAATATCGAAATTATTGAAATTCCGATACTGCAAGATATTCAGGGGAGGTTTTCCCTGAAACCCCTCTTTTATCAGTTTTGAGTATCTAGTATTTAGTATATAGTTTAAATGCTAGTAAAAAATAAAGAAAAATTCCTTTTCGAGAAATGTATATCTTGTCTTTCTAAATTTTTTATAACAAACGATTCCTTAATCTTGAGGTATCAGAATTATTGAAATTCCTATACTGCAAGATATTCAAGTGAATCCTTTCAAAGAAATTCTATCTTGTTTTGCAAACAAGATATTCAAGGGAAATAATTCCCCTCTAAAAGAGGGATGTCCCGAAAGGACGGGTTGTTCCCAATAAGAACTCCTTAAATTAATCTAAAGTTATTACCAACGATAATGAGCAAAAGCTTTGTTTGCCTCAGCCATCTTATGAGTATCTTCTTTCTTCTTAACGGAGGAACCTACCCCTTGAGAGGCATCAATTAATTCAGCAGCTAACTTTTCAGAGAAGGGTTTTCCAGTTTTACTCCTACTAAAATTAATAATCCACCTCATAGCCAAAGTAACCCTTCTATCTGGAGAAACTTCGACTGGCACTTGATAACTTGCCCCACCAACTCTCCTGGATTTTACTTCTAAAATAGGCATTACATTTTCCATAGCCTGACTAAAAACTTCCAATGGTTCTTTCTTGGTTTTTTCTTTTACCATATCCATAGCGTCATAGAAAACACGACTAGCTATACTTTTCTTGCCATCCCACATGATATGGTTAATAAACTTGGCCACCGTCCTATCATGGTAGATAGGGTCCCCCTTAATTTCCCTTTTGCTTGCTTTTCTTTTTCTAGACATTAACTAACTCCCTTAATTAAGCTTTATAATAAATTATTTTCATTAATTTATTTCTTTGGTTTAGCTGAACCATATTTAGAACGACCCTGCTTTCTCCCTTCAACACCAGTTGCATCCATTACCCCTCGTACAATGTGATACCTAACACCTGGTAAATCTTTAACTCTTCCTCCTCTTATTAACACAATAGAATGTTCTTGTAAGTTGTGTCCAATACCAGGAATATAGGCAGTAACTTCCATATTATTGGTTAATCTAACTCTAGCAACTTTTCTTAAAGCAGAATTTGGTTTCTTTGGAGTTATAGTCCATACTCTGGTACAAACTCCTCTTTTAAGAGGTGAACCTTTCAAAGCAGGTGTCCCTGATTTTTTAATTATTTTCTTCCTTCCCTTTCTTACCAATTGACTGATAGTTGGCATATTAAGATCACCTTTTCCTTTTAAAAGTAATTACCAGTTAAAATACTTAAACATTTTATCAACATCAATTTATGATGTCAATAAAAATTAATATAAAAATAATACTTTATTTAAATTATCTTTATTTTCATTAAGGTTCATTTTGATTTTGAACGTTAACCTTTTCTTCTATCATTATTTGATTATTCTCTTGGCCAGTAGTGCTTTCGATTTTATTGTGTTCTTGTACTTCTTCTTCTAATTCTTCTTCATATTGAGAGGTTATTTCAATATCTCTATATTGTGCTAAACCAGTACCAGCAGGAATTATATTACCAATAATTACATTTTCTTTCAAACCATATAAATAATCTGTTTTACCTTTAATAGAAGCATTAGTTAAAACGTGTGTTGTTCTTTGAAAAGAAGCCCCAGATAAAAAGCTTTCCGTGGATAAAGAAGCCTGAGTTATTCCTTGAATAATAGGCATTCCTATTGCTGGTAATTTTATTCTTTTCATAAATCCGACATTTTCAATTAAGGAAATAGATTCTGGTTTACTACTATCTGTTCTGTATTTCACTGACTCAACATTCTGTTGAAAGAATACATTAGCATTATTTTTATTAATTTTTTCACCAGCAGGGATAACTATTTCTCCACTATCTTTATCAATAATATCTTGAGCGACTACCTTACCAATCAAGTTATGATAAATGTAATCCAATGTTCTACCTTCTAAAGAAAAGAAACGACCATCTGCCAATGGAATATCACTAATTCCAGCTACATAAGCTTTTCTAATAATATTTTTACTTATGGGTTGATTTTTATCGGCAATGACATTTCCAGTTTTAGGATCTTTTATTTCTTCTGCTAAAACTTTTCCGGTAATATCTTCTTTGATATAACTTAACAAATTTTCCTTAATATTGATCTCTTTAATGTCACTCCAAACGACTACTTTTTCACATTGATTATCTATTAAGTTTTTTATATCTTTTTCATCTAATATTTTATTAGCCGGAATTATAGCTTCATTTCCATCTATGTTTTTAATATCCTGAGCTACCATTTTTCCTATTAACTTTTCAGTTACTTCTGGATTAAAGATCTGCACTCTATTTATACCATTCTTTACCAAGTCTATTGCTATTTCTTTAGTTATTTTGTTTCCTCTAATTTTTTGTAAATCTACCGCTTCATATTCATTTTTTTCACTAATATTTTTATCATCATTTGATTCTTTAGTATTAATCCCTATAAAAATGTTATCTTTGATGCGGTCAATAAAATTAATCTCACCCTGCACAATGTGAATTATGCTGCCCTGTTCATCCAATATATCAAAACTTTTATATTCTGAATTTTCAATTTTTTTAATAATATTTTCATCAATAATAACATTCTTCTCGACGATAGTTTCTCCCTTATTTCCGATAATTGAAGTAAGCAAAGTTTTATTTAACAGTAAGTTTCTATTTTTATTTCTTATTTCTTCGTTTTCTTGGGCAACTTTGGTATTAGCTTCTTCAAAATCGGATACATACACTAATTCTCCAGAAAGTAAATCAGAATCACGAGATGCCTTCACGTAAATTTTATTTAGTCGAGCGATTTGTCTCACTATTACTTCAATATGTTTATCATCAATAGTAACTCCTTGAGACCTATACACTTCCTGAACTTGCTCTAAAAGATATCTTTGAACAGCTTTAATACCCTGAATTTTAAGTATATCGTTTGGGTCAATAAAACCAGTGGTTAACTTTTGACCAGCATTGACTTTCTGCCCTTCTTCAACAATAATTTTTAAATCTTTAGGTATAAAATAAACTTTCTTCTTACTTTCTCTATTTTTTACCGATATACCTTCAGTCTCAGGTTGAATAACAATTTCTCTACGAATATCTTGCTGTTCATCTTTAATTTTATCAACATATCCATTAATTTCACTTATTATTGCTTGTTTTTTTGGTTTACGTACTTCAAATAACTGTTCTACTCTTGGTAATCCTAAGGTGATATCTTCACCGGTTATCTTAATACCACCGGTATGAAAGGTCCTTAAAGTTAATTGGGTGCCAGGCTCTCCAATTGATTGTGCGGCAATAGTACCCACTGCTTCACCAATAGTTACCATTTTACCGGAAGCCAAATCCTTTCCATAACATTTGGCGCAGATACCCTGTTTCAAGGAACAAGTTAATGGTGACCGTATCTTGACTTCTCTGATTCCAGAATCAATAATTTTTTTAGCAATCTTTTCATCTATTAATTGACCTCTTCGAACAAAATATTCTCCATTTTCATTATTGATAATATCTTCTTGGGCTACTCTTCCTACAATTCTGTCTTCTAATTTCTCAATAATATTCCCATCCTCTTGAATATCAGAAACTATTACACCATCATTAGTGCCACAATCTTCTTCGGCAATAATAACATCTTGAGCTACATCAATTAACCTTCTAGTTAAGTATCCTGATTTTGATGTTCTAAGGGCTGTATCCGCCAACCCTTTCCTGGCACCATGAGTTGAAATAAAATATTCTAAGCAAGATAAACCCTCCCTAAAATTAGAACGTATGGGGAATTCAATTATCCTGCCCGAAGGATCAGCCATTAATCCTCTCATTCCTGCTAATTGCCCTATCTGTCTGCGGCTACCACGAGCTCCAGAATCAGCCATCATATAAAGCGGGCTAAAACTACTTAAATTATTCAAAATAGCATTAATTACTTTATCAACAGCATCAGTCCAGGCAGAAATGATTTTTTGTTCTCGTTCTTCCTCCATAATCAATCCATAATTAAATTGTTCTTTTATTTTGGATACTTTTTCCTCAGCTTCTTCTAATATTTTCTCTTTTTCGGACGGTATTTCTAAATCCACTACCCCAATCGTTATACCAGAAATAGTAGCATAATGAAAACCAATTTCTTTTATATCATCTAAAAATTTTACAGCTACCTCTTGACCATATCGACGATAAATATAGGAGATAATCCGAGCTAATGTTTTTTTAGTAATGGTTAAATCTACAAAGTTCATATCTATAGGTAAAACTTGATTAAATATAACACGACCAACAGTTGTTTCTTCAATTTCCCCCTTTACTCTTACTTTTACATTAGCATGAATATCAATAAATCCTTCTTCCTGAGCACGAATGGCTTCCTCTGGATTGGCAAATATTTTTCCTTCTCCCTTCCTCCCCTTTTCTTTCATAGTTAAATAATAGCATCCTAATATAATATCTTGTGATGGTAAAGCAATGGGTGTACCATTTGCAGGTGATAAAACATTATTAGTTGCTAACATTAACAATTCAGCCTCGGTTTGTGCCTCAGTTGATAAAGGAACATGGACCGCCATTTGATCTCCATCAAAATCGGCGTTAAATGCTGGACAAGCTAAGGGATGAAGTTGAATAGCATTCCCTTCCACTAAAACAGGCTTAAAAACTTGTATTCCCAGTCGATGTAAGGTGGGAGCTCTGTTTAATAAAATCGGGTGTTCTTCTATAATTTCCTGTAATATATTCCAAACTTCTGGAGATTCTTGCTCAACTAATTTTTTAGCAGTTTTAATATTATGAGCTAATTCTCGTTTTACTAAATGATGCATCACAAAAGGTTTAAATAGTTCCAATGCCATTTTCTTTGGTATTCCACATTGGTCTAGCCTTAATCCGGGACCTACTACAATAACAGATCTTCCGGAATAGTCAACTCTTTTACCTAACAAATTCTGTCTGAATCTTCCTTTTTTACCTTCCAACAAATCACTCAGTGATTTGAGAGGGCGATTACCGGCTCCTAAGACAGCGTGACCTCTTCTTCCATTATCAATCAAAGCGTCTACCGCTTCTTGTAACATCCTTTTTTCATTTTTAATAATAATATCTGGTGCACCTAATTCTAGTAACCTTTTTAGTCGATTGTTTCGGTTAATTACTCTGCGATAAAGATCATTTAAATCTGAAGTAGCAAATCGACCGCCTTCTAACTGAACCATTGGTCTTAAATCAGGCGGGATTACTGGCAGCACATCCAAAATCATCCATTCTGGTTTACAATGACTTTTTCTAAATGCTTCAATAATTTGTAATCTTTTAATCATTTTCTTAGCTTTTTGCCCCGTTGAATGCTTTAATTCTTCACGTAATTCCATATTTAAAGTATCAAGATTCAGGTCCTTTAGTAAATTTTTAATAGCTTCAGCCCCAATCCCGGCTCGAAATTCAGGATCATAAAGTGTAAATAGCCTATATTCTGTTTCTAGAATTATATCTCCAACTTTATGATTTGTTGCCCCCGGATTAATAATCACATAGCATGATTCCTCAACAGTCTGTTTGGCCATTATTGTTTTTTTTGATAATCCCTCATCTTGTTCCAGTAAAAGTGATAGCCTGCTTTCCGAAATCAATCCTTCTATCTCCAGGATTTTATAATCAACTGATTCATTTTGTTCATTTATTAACTCTTTTTTATTACTCTCAATTTCTTTTTCTTTTTTAACTTCTTCTTTAATATCTGAAGCTACTGCTGTTTCAAAGTTTTCATCCTCAAAATCATGTTCTTTTTCCGATTGTTCTAAATCGAAAGGCAAAACCTGCTCCACAGTAAAAAATAATTTTCCATACTTTCTCTGAAGATCAAACAATCTTTCTTCACTTATAATATCTCCCACTTTATGAGGGAAGATTTTGGGTTGATTAACTCGATACAATAATTCTGCATTAAAATTAGGATTATATATTTTGTGAATTTTAAATTCAGTCTCGGTGATAACTTCATTTTCTAAATATTCACTCTTACTATCATTAACATCATCATTATCCTTTTGTATCTCGTAAAGTTGTTCTCTCTGTCTATCGGGTGCAAAGTATAGTATTTTTTCTAAACTCCGCGGAGAAATATTTAATAATAAAGCAAGCGGACTGGGTATACCTTTAAAATACCATACATGAGAAACGGGACAGGCTAATTCAATATGACCCATCCTTTCTCGTCTAGTTATTGATTTTGTTACCTCGACACCACAACGATCACATATTACTCCTTTATATCTAATTCTCTTGTATTTTCCACAGCTGCATTCCCAATCTTTAATAGGTCCAAAAATACGTTCACAAAACAACCCATCTTTTTCAGGTTTAAGAGTTCTATAGTTAATGGTTTCCGGTTTTTTAACCTCACCATAGGACCATTTTCGTATATCTTCTGGTGAAGCCAATCCTATGGTTATAGCATTAATTCTTTCCGAAATTTCCAATCGAATTACCTCCCTTGCTATTAACAGACTAACCTAAGACTTGAAATATATAAAATTCTAACTAAAAATTTGTATTATTTAAAAATTAATATTAGCTAAAAATTAAGTAATATGATCAATAAAACTCTGATCTATTCTTTCCTTTGTTTCAAGATCTTCTTTTATCTCTATTTCTTTTCCTTCTTGATCCAATACTTTAACATTTAAACAAAGACTTCTTAATTCTCTTATTAACACCTTAAATGATTCTGGAATCCCCGGGACTGGAATGTTTTCCCCCTTCACAATAGATTCATAAGTCTTTATTCTACCAGTAACATCATCTGATTTAACAGTCAACATTTCCTGTAAATTATAGGCAGCGCCATAACCCTCTAAGGCCCAAACTTCCATTTCACCAAATCTTTGTCCACCGAATTGTGCTTTTCCACCTAATGGTTGTTGAGTAACTAAAGAATAAGGTCCTGTTGAACGAGCATGAATTTTATCATCCACTAAATGAATAAGTTTTAAGATGTAGCTATAACCTACCGTAACTTTTTGGTCAAAAGGTAAACCTGTTCTACCATCATATAACACACTCTTACCATCAGCTGGTAAACCAGCATCAATTAAAGCCTTTTCAATGTCCTCTTCAGTTGCTCCATTAAACACTGGTGTTATCATATTTAAACCAAGCGTCTTCGCTACCCATCCTAAATGCACTTCTAAAATTTGGCCTACATTCATTCTGGAAGGAACTCCAAGGGGATTTAAAATTATATCAACCGGTGTTCCATCAGGTAAAAAAGGCATATCATTTATGGGTAAAATCTTAGCAATTACTCCTTTGTTTCCATGTCTACCTGAAATTTTATCGCCCTCAGATATTTTTCGCTTTTGGGCAATAAATACCCGCACTATTTTATTTACCCCTGCTGGAATTTCGTCACCATTTTCACGTGAAAAAACTTTAACATCGATAACTTTTCCCTTATCACCATGAGGAACTCGAAGAGAAGTATCTCTAACCTCTCTTGCCTTTTCTCCAAAAATTGCTCTCAGTAACCTTTCTTCAGGTCCTAACTCTGTCTCTCCTTTGGGAGTTACTTTACCTACCAAAATGTCACCTGGTTCTACTTCTGTACCAATACGTATTATTCCATCTTCATCTAAATTTGCTAAATTACTTTCGCCAATATTAGGTATATCAGCTGTTATCTCTTCAGGACCTAACTTAGTATCTCGTGCGACGCACTCATGTTCACTAATATGGATAGAAGTAAAAGTATCCTCTTGAACTAATTTCTCACTTATCACAATGGCATCTTCAAAATTATATCCTTCCCATGCCATATAGGCTACTAATACATTTCTACCTAAAGATAAATATCCTTGATCTGTATTAGGACCATCAGCAATGGGATTATTTTTGGTAACTTTTTGTCCCTCATCAACTATTGGCCTCTGATTAATACAAGTTCCTTGATTAGAGCGATAAAACTTTTTCAAAAAATACTCTCTTCTAATACCGTTATTATTCTTAAGAATAATTCTATTACTATCCATCTTTTCGATGATACCATCCTCTTCAGAAACAATTATAGTTCCTGAATCACGGGCAACTTTTTCTTCCATACCAGTCAAAACTAAGGGCATTTCTGGTTTAATTATTGGTACAGACTGTCTTTGCATATTAGTACCCATTAAAGCTCTATTAGCATCATCATGGTCTAAAAAGGGTATTAAGCTAGCGGAAATACTGGCCATTTGATTTGGGGCTACATCGATAAAATCAATTTCTTGCGCTGGAACAGTTAAATAGTCATCTCGATATCTACAGGGGACTTCTTCTTGTACAATATTATTCTGGTTATCAATCTTCACACTAATCTGAGCAATTTTGTATTGATCTTCTTCATCGGCTGTAAGGTAAACAATTTCATCAGTTAATTTCCCATTTTCTACTTTTCTATATGGAGTTTCAATAAACCCATAATCATTAATTTTAGCATAAATACTTAATGAACCAATCAAACCAATATTTGGACCTTCAGGCGTTTCAATGGGACAAATCCTACCATAATGGCTATAATGAACATCACGAACTTCAAATCCAGCTCTTTCCCTGGTTAATCCACCGGGACCAAGAGCAGATAGTCTTCTCTTATGAGTAATTTCAGATAGAGGATTTGTTTGATCCATAAACTGTGATAATTGACTACTTCCAAAAAACTGCTTAATTGCAGCTACCAAGGGTCTAATATTAATTAATGATTGTGGGGTAACTGCTGAAAGGTCTGGTTGAATAGTCATTCTTTCTTTAATTACTCTCTCCATTCTAACCAGACCAATATAAAATTGATCTAATAATAACTCTCCCACAGTCTTAACTCTTCTATTCCCTAAATGATCAATATCATCAATATAGCCAACTCCATAATAAAGATTTACTAAATACCTTAAGGAGGCAACTAGGTCATCTTTAGTTAAAGCATTACCTTTTTTTACTTTAACAGTTGATTGAATTTGACCAATTTTATTAATTAATTCTTTATTGAGTAATTGACCACTTTGAGCAATTATCTCACCTGATTTGCGATCAATTATATCTTCAATCAATTGTAACCCAATAATACTTTCATTTATAATACCTTCTTCAGAATCAAATAAATTGACAATTGTTTCATCTTTTTCATTATAAACTGCAATCTCCTCGTCATTATGATTAAAAACATAAACCTTTTCAACATTAGACTGTTTGATTAATTCTGCTATTTTTTGATTAATGTGCACGTTTTTCTTCACTAATTGTTTACCAGTAATGTTATCTATAACGACTTTCGCAGTAGTTTTATCCAAAATTCTATTTTGAATATTTAATTTTTGATTTACTTTATAACGTCCTACATCTGCTAAGTCATATCTTCGTGGGTCAAATAATAATCTATCTAATAATTGACTAGTATTCTTATCAGTAGGTGGTTCACTTGGTCTAAGTTTTCTAAAAATTTCCATTAGAGCTTCCTTTTTATTAGTGGTATTATCTTTTGCTAAGGTATCCTGAATAATATCACTATAATCGAACAAATCCATAATCTGTTCATTCTTTTCGTAGCCTAAGGCCCTTAACAAAGTAGTAGCAGGTATTTTTCGTTTTTTATCTATGCGTACATAAATCATATTATTGCTATCAAAACCAAATTCTAACCAGGAGCCTCTGTTGGGTATTATTCTAAAATTGTACAAAATTTTATTTTCACCATATTCTTCACTCCCATAGTAAATACCGGGAGAACGGATAAGTTGGTTGACAACTACCCTTTCGGCACCGTTAATAATAAAACTGCCACTGTCAGTCATTAATGGTAATTCTCCCATGAACACATCCTGTTCTTTAATTTCTCCCGTTTTTTTATTATATAAACTAATTCTGGCTTCTAATGGTGCTGCATAAGTGCTACCTCTTTCCCAACATTCGAATGAGGAGTACTTTGGTTCCTTAATTGAATAATTTATATAATTTAAAACAAGATTCCCAGTAAAATCTTGAATAGGGAAAACATCTTTAAATACCTTATGCAAACCAATATCTTGACGTTTTTCAGGAATTACATCTTTTTGTAAAAACTTTTGATAAGATTGTTTTTGAACATCAAGAAAGTTGGGAGGATCAATGTAGTTTTTTATCTTTGAATAATCTAATAATTTTATTTTTTTACCCTGCATTGTTAATACCAACCTTTTAGGAGATTTATACAAATTTATATATTAACATCAAAAATATAATAAGTCAAGAAAATGTTTTTGTTTGTTCGTGTCAACAACTTGTGGG
>DKFO01000059.1 GCA_002452835.1 Candidatus Atribacteria bacterium UBA6794
GCCTCTTTTAACCAGTAGTTAGCTTGGACATTATCCGGTTGCAGGTTCAGCACCTGCCGGTAATTACGAATAGCCTCCTGATAATTACCAGTTTCAAAATAGACTCTCCCCAGCCAGTAATAAGCATCGGCAAATCTGGGATTTAAGCGAATAGCCTCCCGATAGCAATCAATAGCCCGACCATAGTTCATTCTCTCATATTCATTATAACCTTGTTCATACCAGTTGTAGGCTTCTTTACCATATTTGAGAGAAGCTTCAACTTTATCATGAAAGTACTGAGCTCTGGGATAGTTAGGATCTAGTTCCAGAACCCTTTTCCAATAGAATAAAGAGTTCTCTAAATCATCAGTTTCATAAAATACCCGAGCAGCCCAGTAATTGGAATCAATTAAATCAGGATATTCTTTAATAGAATTTAAAAAGTAGATAAGGCTCTGCTCATAGTCGCCTTTCTCATAAGAATTATAACCTAAACGATAATAGGCATGGGCTAAATTCTGTTTTACCTGGGGAGAAGTTATATCACTATTCTCAATCAAACTCAGGTATTTATTCCATTGCTCTGCTTCACGATAGTACCAGTTGGTATGTTGAAACATCAAAGCCAGGTAATAATGTGCTTCTACAAAATCCGGATCGATAGCTATGGCTTGCTCTGCATAATCAATTGCCTCTGCCCACAATTTTCTTCCCGGGTAATTGGCACCCTGATAAGTAGCCAGAGCCTCTTCCATTTTCTCCACCGCTTTTTGCAGGTATTCTACTGCTTCTGGTTCTGCATCGCTATAAATTGTTACACCCTGTGCTACCCCATTCAGGATAAAAAGCTGAGTAAAAATCAGAAATAACAATAGTAGTACGGGGCAATATCTTAATTTTATTTTATTAGTCAATTTCATTCCTCATCTCCTCCTTAAAATTTACATTTTTAGGCTTCTTTATTGATATTATAATAGCATAAAATATGATAAATAACTATAGCTCTTCCTTCAAAATAGAAAGATAATTTTTCTTAACCAGTTCAAAATCTTCTCGATATTCTGCACTAACTGAACTGGCTGGTGGCAGTTCTAATTCCAGAAAATTAATTCTTTTTCCATCTTTACTGATAGAAAAATCCAGATGGGGACCAGTAGCCAGACCAGTTGCTCCGACATAACCAATTATCTCTCCCTGTTCTACTCGTTTACCTACTTGCAATCCCTGAGCAAATTTAGAAAGATGACCATAACCGGTAATATAGCCATTGGGATGTTTAATCTGGATATAGTTACCATAGCCTCCTTTATCATAATATCTGGAAATTACAGTACCTGCTCCTATTGCTACCACTGGCGTTCCAGTAGGTGCAGCATAATCGATAGCCAGATGAGGTCGCCAGATTCTAAGAATAGGATGTAATCTACTTTCGGTATAATAAGAACTTATATATTTGTAATTAAGTGGCGCCCTTAAAAATGCTTTCCTTAAACAGCGACCATCTTTATCATAATAATCAACATTCCCGGATGGGTCCTGGAAAAGAATAGCAGTATGGGTACTGAGCTGCTCTCCCTCATAAACCGCAGCCAGAATATCTCCCCAGCGATAGAAGTCTCCTCGGTATAGCCTTTCTACCAATATTTTAAAGGTATCTCCAGGCTGGCATTCGGTCAAAAAGTCAATATCCCAGGCAAAAATTTCCGCTAACTGGACCGCAAGCTGACTGGAACTACCATAATCAACCATCGCCTGATACAATGAGCTTTCAATTACTCCCTCCAGACAGACAATTTCTCGGAATATTTCCTCTTTGGTTACCTCTATATTAGCCAGCTCATTATCCGGAATTTTGATATAATAGGCATCTAATTGATTGGGTTGATAATCAAACTGAACTATTTTCCCTTCCCCATTGTAATGAACAGTAAATTTAGTACCAGCATTTAAGCGACTGATATCTACTACCGACTGCACCTTCTCACCCAGACGTAAAATCTCAGCCGGTGAAATACCCACTTTAACCAGATGTTGATAAAGAGTTTCCCCCTCATTAAGCTTTCCAGATACCTGTTTAATTTTCGGCTCTTCATTCACTCTTTGATAGCTCAGGTTTAACCTTTCTAAGTCTAAGCGGTCCTGGTTGAGTGTTGCAATATGCTCAGTAATAAGTTGCTCTGGCCCATCTGAACTATAATTAATAGTGTGAGGTGATATTTCTTCGGATTTTTCTTCTGAGCTTAATGGCATTACCGGCAGATTAAAGAACAGTTTGATACCTACCAGTACCAGAATTACCCCCACAAAATACCATAATCTCTTTTTGGGAATAAAAAATTCCTTCTTTACCTTTTTTGCCTTTCGCTCTTTTTTGTTTTGATAAAATTGATGAGAACAAAAAGTATTATATCTTTTGATAGACAAACAGCTTACTCCTTATTAATTGTGTAATATTGCTAAACTAAACTTAGGAAGCTTAACATTTTTTCTTATTGGTTTTTTATTTATTATATTATAAATCTCACTTATTACCAAGAGTAAGTAACTTATAAAATTTAGTAGATTATAATATTGGTATGCCAAAATTAGCTAAAATTATTACATATATTATATATATTATTAGGAATGAAAAAACTTTTACTTATCATTTTTCTGCAAATTACGATAAGCATTAAGAAAATAACGATCAGTCATAGAAGCCAGATAATCCAATACCACTTCTTCTGGTAAATATTCTTTTAGATATTTTTCTCCCTTATCCTCACCTCGATTGAAAATCCATTCCTGAAAAACAATTGAATCACTCTTTTTTTCTTTTATATCCTGCACAAAATGGGCAAACAAGTAAAAAAAGGCCTTTCTAATTTTCTCTCTTTCCCTTTTTAAGAGTTTATTTTCATAGATATGCTGCAGGTTAAAGTTTTTTAGCTGAAAAACACACTCCGCGATGTTCTGAGAATAACGAATTTCGTTCTTTTCATAAGAATTTTTAATAATATCCTGTACCAGGGTATTGATGATTTCACTATTACTTTCCCCCAGTGTTTCTCTGATGTTAGGTGGTAAATTACTCTTTTTAATTAAACCAAGGCGAACCGCATCTTCAAAGTCCTGACCAATATAGGAAATTGAATCGGTGATACGAACCAAGCAACCTTCTAAAGTAGCAGGAAAGGTAATTGCTTTTTCTCCTTTTTGCTTGCGAACAATATAATCCTGGATATCTGCCTCAGTCTTAGCCAAATTGGGCTTTACCGCCACTTCATTGGCCTCCCCATCATGGGAGATAATACCATCTCTAACCTGGAAGGTCAGATTCATCCCTCTATTGGCATCGGAAAGCTGATCAACTACTCGTAAGCTATGCACATTATGAAAAAAAAGATTCAATCCCTGTTCTTTAGCTATTTCCTGTAAAAATTTTTCTCCGTCATGTCCAAAGGGAGCATGACCTAAATCATGCCCCAGGGCAATGGCTTCAATCAAATCCAGATTGAGTCTTAATACCTTCCCTATGGAACGGGCAATCTGAGAAACCTGTAAGGTATGAATACTACGATTGGCCAGTTGTTCATCAAAACTGGCTGCATTGTAAATAACCTGGGTCTTGCCGATATAACGACGAAATGATCCAGAATACAATATATGGTCCCGGTCCCTGGCAAAAGGCCCTCTTAAGGGATGGGTTAGGGGTACTCTTCTTAAAGCAGCAGCATTCCGGGTGGCAAAACAAGATAAACTTTCATCCTCTTTATCTAGAATCTCTTTTTGAAATTGTTTATCATCCATAATAACATCATAATAATTTTTTTACTTATTATTATTTCTCATTTAGCTATTTATTACTATCTATAAACGGTGATAATATTTTATATTATTCAGGGAAAAAACACAATTCAAACTTAAAATAGGCTCTATTTAGTCAAAAAACGAGAATAGTGGACAAGCCTGGCATCCAGGATTATTTCTCTTGCAGTAATTCTTGCCAATCATTACCAGCTGAGCATGAAATTCATTATACAAAGAAGGTTCGGGGGGTAAGTGCTGCATAAAAAATTGTTGAATATGCTCGTAATTCTCATTA
>DKFO01000018.1:0-3222 GCA_002452835.1 Candidatus Atribacteria bacterium UBA6794
AGAAGAGGGTAGATAATGGTAAAAAATATTATAGAGATAAGAAAATATAAAAAGATAAAAAAGTCAATTGTAATAGCTATTATCCTTCTAATTTTATTTTTCAACATTTCAGATTTAGGGATTGCTCAGGACGCTCAGTCTTATTATCAAATGGGATATCAATACTTTTCACAAGGCGATTATCAAAAAGCAGAGGAGAATTATCAGAGAGCTATTGATTTAGATCCCAACTTTGAAAATGCACATTATTGGTTGGGCAAAGTTTACAGACAGACTGGGCAATATGATAAAGCAGTATCAAAATGGATTGATGTTTTAAAGATAAATCCAAGGAACCCCTATGCTTTTAGATATTTGAATGAAAGTTTCCGAGATACTTCAAGAATAACAAGCGGCACTGCTGATGCGTATTTTTTAGAAGGGCTTAAAATATTAGGGATTAATAATGAGGCTTTTCTAAATGAGAATAATTTAAATAATTATGTATTATTATCAGCAATACCATATTTTAAAAAAGCAATTGCTTTACAAAGTGATCTAATCAAGGCACATTATTGGTTGGGTGAGGTTTACCAGGCTTTATCAAAAAAGATTAGCTGGCAATATACTTCTTTAGCTATCAGTAGTTTTGAACAAGTAATTGCTAGTGAAGAAGAAAATAATCCTTCTTCATTCCAAAGGCCATCTGAATATTGGTATGCTTACCAGGAATTAATGCAAATCTTTCAGTCTTTGGGACTGAAGGAAAGGAGAGAGAATTTAATATCTCAATTAAGGAAGGTAAAAGCAATTCCTTATGAACAAGCCTTGGCTAAGGCCGGTTATAGCAATTTTGGTTATCCGGATACTATTGAGATAATTAAAGAAAATCGAAAAGAAACAATAGAACTCTGGAAGTATCAAGAAGAAGGCAAGATATTTAGAGTTGTGAATAAAGAAATAGTAGGTGAAGAATTTCCTGAAATAAATTAAAAAAGAAAAGGATTTATATGCTTATAAACAAACCAGAGATGGTAATAAATTGTCTTAAAGAAAATGAAGTACCAGTACGAATAGGTATTATGGGAGGCGTATTTGATCCGATTCATATTGGGCACCTATTTACTGCCGAAGAAGCAAGAATTCAATTTAAACTAAAGAAAGTTATCTTTGTTCCCTGTCTCCAGCCAACTCATAAGAGAAATGAAAAGGTTAGCGATGTCAAACATCGTCTAAATATGACTTATTTAGCTGTCCAAAGTAATCCTTATTTTGAGGTATCAGAAATTGAAATAAATCGTCCTGGTCCTTCTTATACTATTGATACAATTAAAGAATTTCGTAATATTTATGGCTGGGAAGCAGAAATTTATTTTATTACTGGTGCTGATGCATTTTTAGAGATTGATACCTGGTATAAAAAAGATGAATTATTAAAATTATGCCAGTTTGTAGCAGCGACTAGACCGGGATATGATCTGACAAGGTTGCATAACAATTTTAAAAAAGTATTAAAAATTATGAAGATACCAGCATTGGCTATTTCTTCAACTGATATAAGATATCGTATAAAAAATGGTTTAAGTATAAAATATATTGTGTTAGAAGAAATAAGAGAATATATCTATGGAAATAAATTATATATAAATAAGTAAAATAATAAATAAAACAATGTTTTAGTGGAACCATGAATTTGGAGCAGATTGATACTAAAATAAAAAAGATTATGAACGAAAAGCGATACCAGCATTCCTTACGGGTTAGTTTAGTAGCTGAAAAAATAGCTGAATATTATAAATTACCTTCTGAGCAGGTTAAGATATTAGGTCTAATTCATGATTGTGCTAAAGATTATTCTGTTGAGAATTTAAAAAAATTAATAAATAAGTATCATATTAGACTTGATGAAGTAGAAGAAAAAATTCCTAAAATCTGGCATGCTTATGTGGGTGCAGAATTAGCTAAGGAAATTTTTCAGATTGATGATGAAGAGATGTTAGATGCTATTAGGTATCACAGCACTGCTTCAGATAAATTAAGCTTAATAGGAAAGATTATTTATATTGCTGATAAAATTGAACCAGACAGAGGTGCAAAAAAAGTAAAAAAGTTATGGGAATTGTTAAAACAAGATATTGATTCAGCAATGCTAGAATTAATTAATCAAGAACTTAATTATCTGATATCTAAAAACTTAATAATTCATCCCGATACTTTGTTTGCTAGAAATAAAATACTAATTAATAGAAAGTAAGCTTGAACTATGGGAAGGTCAGAAAGACATAATGCCATAAAGAAAAAGAAGGCGGGAAAATTACTACAAATTATAATATTTGTTTTTTTACTTATAATATGTTTAGCTTTTTTGTATTTTTTAAATATATTCCCATTTCATTCAGATATTTTAGCTAATGATAGGTTAAATATATTGGTAGTAGGAACTGATAGCTTAGAAGCTAGGGGGAGAGCTGATTCTATTTTAGTATTGAGTGTATCTCCCAAGACTAAAGATACTATCTTGTTTTCTATTCCTAGAGATTTAAGAGTTATGATTCCTGAAAGAGGAATGGATAAAATAAACCATGCTTTTGCTTATGGAGGAATAGACCTATTAGAAAAAACCGTAGAAGATTTGATTGGTTTGCCTATTAATTATTACGGCGTTGTTGATTTTGAAGGTTTTAAATATGTAATTGACGCTCTGGGAGGTATTGATATTTATGTAGAGAAAGATATGTATTATATTGACCAGGCAGGTTCACTAAAGATTAATCTACATAAGGGAGAGCAGGTTTTAGATGGCGCAAAAGCCTTGGAGTATGTCAGATTTAGATCTGATTCATTAGGCGATTTAGGGAGAATTCAGCGTCAACAAAAATTAATTAAAGCAGTAATTGAGAAAGTATTAAATATTGATAACGTGGCTAAGATACCCAATATTGTTAGTAGCTTACCAGATTATATCAACACTAATATGAGTTCAAGTGAGATAATTTCAATGGCCAGATTAATGAAAGATATTAATAGAGAGAAAGTTTGGATTGAGACAATTAAAGGGGAACCCCAATATATTGGAGGAGTAAGTTATTTAGTAGTTGATACCCAAGAAGTAAAAAATAGAGTGAATTACTTAATTGAAAATAAATATAAAGGGCTTAATATTGAAGTGTTAAATGGTAACCAGATGCCTGGCATTGCTCATCGGGTAGCAAATAAAATGAAAGAGTTAGGATTTAACGTAGT
>DKFO01000018.1:3397-4332 GCA_002452835.1 Candidatus Atribacteria bacterium UBA6794
TTTTTTTTGCCCAGATATTAGAAGAGAAGAAAGCCAAAGATATTGTAATTTTAGATATTAAAGAAATTTCTATTATTGCCGATTATTTTATTATCTCCACAGCCCAATCAACCACTCATTTAAGGACACTTTCCAATGCAATAATCAAGAAATTGAAAGCAGGTAATATTAATCGAAATTTAATTTATGAAGGAAATGCTAATACTGGTTGGATTTTACTTGATTGTGGAGATGTAGTAATTCACCTTTTTTCTGAAGAAAAGAGAAATTATTACCATTTAGAATATATATGGCAAGAAGCAAAAAAAATTACTACCTGGTAGAAAAGTATATTATTTTTAAATGAGAAAAAATATATTCACCATTGGAGGAGGGGAATTATTAATATGAACATTGTTAGCAGAAACTCTGGACAGTGGTTATTTGGATTAATTATCCTTATAATTGGCATTATTTTTCTGGTAGAAAATTTGTTTGGTATCCAGATGTGGAAAAATGTCTGGCTTTTTTGGCCAATTTTGCTTATAATCTGGGGCTTGATGCAATTATTACAGAGGAGGTCTGTCTTTTTTAGTATTATATTATTAATAATAGGTACTTTATTTTTATTAAAAAACTTTCAATTATATCAATGGCCAGACACCATATGGAAATATTGGCCACTGATTATTATTGCTGTTGGGATAGACCAGCTGATTAAACGGCCAGAACAATATTTCTCTCAGTCTAATCAAAATTCTAGAAAAGAAAAGAAAAAAATAGTGACTCAAGATGATGAAATAATATAAAACAATCGAGTAATTTAGGGGTAGCATGTTTGGAACTATTGTTAATAGCTTAGCTATTATTACAGGGTGTATTATTGGATTGATTTTAAAAGGACATTTTCCTGAAAGAATAAGTGTAATTCTTTTTCAAGGGATAGGACTGGCAAC
>DKFO01000018.1:4507-5415 GCA_002452835.1 Candidatus Atribacteria bacterium UBA6794
GGAGCGATTGAGGAAGGCATTAATGGTAATCCAGATATTCTATTGGCTAAATCTGCTTTAGACGGCATATCTTCTATCATTTTTACTGCCTCGTTTGGGATAGGTGTTTTATTTTCTACTATTCCTGTGTTTTTATATCAAGGAACAATTACCCAAATTGCTATTTTAGTAAAAAACTGGGTTACAGTGGATATGATTAACGAGATGACTGCAGTAGGGGGTATCCTTATTTTAGGACTAGCTTTGGGCATCTTAGAGATAAAAAAGTTGAAAATAGCCAATCTATTACCATCTTTATTAATCATTCTTTTACTTACAGCTATCACAAGATAGCATTTTCTTGAATTGGATTATCTTTGAGGGGTTTCAGGGGAAACTTCCCCTGAATATCTTGTATATAAGGAATAAGGAGTAATAAATATGGAGAAAGGTCAAACTATATCCTTTTTAGAGGACTTAAAGGGAGTAGCATTAGAAAACAAAAGAGTATTGGTTAGGGTAGATTTCAATGTACCCTTAGGTAAAGATTTACAAGTTAAGGATGATACTAGAATCAAAGCAGCATTAGATACTATTAATTATTTACTATCTTGTAATTGTATTATTATTTTAATGAGTCATCTTGGTAGACCTGGAGGAAAAATTGTAGAAGAGTTGAGATTAGATCCTGTGGCAAAAAGTTTAGAAGCAATCCTTCAAAGGAAAATAATTAAATTAAATGATTGTGTGGGAGATCTGGTACAAAAGACTATCTTAGAATTAAAACCGAGAGATATTGTTTTATTAGAAAACTTACGCTTTTATAAAGAAGAAGAAAATAATGATCCTGTATTTGCTAGAAAGCTGGCTTCTTTAGCAGATATTTATGTTAATGATGCTTTTGGCGCTGCCCATAGAGCACATGCTTC
>DKFO01000018.1:5534-5908 GCA_002452835.1 Candidatus Atribacteria bacterium UBA6794
GATAAATTATTAATAGGTGGTGGAATGGCCTATACCTTTTTAGCAGCCCAAGGATATGAAGTAGGGAAATCAATTTTAGAGAAAGATTACCTGGACTATGTTAAAGAATTATTAAATAAGGCAAATAATTACCAAAAAGAAATTGTAATTCCTGAAGATGTTCATGTTGCTAAAGATTTTAGTGCAGATTCTGAAAGCTTTAATATTTCAGTAGATAAAATTGAAGAAGATGCAATTGGCATGGATATTGGAGAAAAAACTATTGAGCGATTTATAAAAATAATTGAGAAGACTAAAACAATTTTTTGGAATGGACCTATGGGTGTTTTTGAGATTGATAAATTTGCCCGAGGAACAAATGAAATAGCTCAAAC
>DKFO01000083.1 GCA_002452835.1 Candidatus Atribacteria bacterium UBA6794
TGATACTACAAGATACTCTTTTTAGATAAGAAACAATTTATTTTTACACCATCTCTCTAATCCTCTCCCTTAGAAGGGAGAGGAGAGGTGAGGGTGATAATGAGGGGTTTCAGGGGATACTTCCCCTGAATATCTTGTTGAGGAGAAATAATTTGTTTTCCAAATATAGTCTGGAAAAAGAGGTATATCTAAAAGAAGATAGCTATTGCTATTTATCTCAGATTGACACCATCATCTTTGATATTGATGGAGTGCTGGTGGATGTTGAATTATCCTATCATAAGACTATCAGAGATACGGTACAATACTATTTTAACAATATAGTAAAAATGACGCCAATGGAAATCGATTTAGTGGATAGCACCATTCTTATGAATTTTAAGATGGTTGGTGGATTTAATGATGACTGGGAGTTATGTGCAGCTATTATTTTATTTTATTTATGGAAGAGTAAAGAATATCAGTTACAATCAGCCAGCGAGTTAAAAGATAAGCCTCCTTTAATTTCTGATTTTGTAAAGCAGTATCTCTCAGATGGTGGCGGATTGCCCAAAATGATTGATTGGATACGGGGTAATTCTGATTACGCAGACCAGATTTTTTCGCTCTGGAATAAAGAAATAATTTTTCAATTAGCTAAAGAATGCTATGCCGGACAGAAGCACTGTTTTAACTTTTATCATTTTCAGCCCAGTATTATCAAAAAACAAGAGGGGAATATAGAGCAGGAATCAATTTTATTTGAGGCAACGTTAGAAGATAGACTAAAAAAATTTCAGGTCGGAATTTACACTGGTAGAAGCAGAGGTGAGACCAGTTATATCATAGAAAAAATTGGCTGGAAGAAGTGGCTTTCCCCGGAGATGATTATTACCTGTGAAGATAACATTAAAAAACCATCACCTGCTGGTTTAAAGCTCTTGCTGGATAAGAATTTCTCCAGAAGGGGGCTTTATATCGGTGATACCAGGGATGATCTACTAACTGTTCAAAATTTGAATAGAAAAGAGAAGAGAATAAGATGTCTCTCAGCAATTGTTACTGGAGAGTATTCAGCAGAAGAAAGAGAAAAGGAAAGATTTTATAGGGATAAAGGAGCTGATTTAGTGGCTGGCAATGTTAATCAGGTATTACGATTGGTATTTAGTATGGCTAAGTGGACTGGAAAGCAAAAGGAAAGATTAGGAGGGGAAGTCTTTGGGAAACAGAATTGCAGTGGTAAGTAGAAAGACGGCAGAGACCGAAATCAGGTTAAGAATAAATCTGGATGGGGAAGGCAAGGCTAATATCCAGAGCAATTTGCCTTTTTTAAATCACATGCTAATCTTATTCTGTAGACATGGTTTTTTTGACCTGGAGGTAGAGCTACAAGGTGATTTAGAAGTGGATGCCCATCATACCCTGGAAGACCTGGGTATTGGTCTGGGGAGAGCTATCAAGGACGCCTTGGGAGAGAAGGCTGGTATCCAGCGTTATGGTTTTTATATACTACCTATGGATGAAGCATTGGTTAGCATTGCTCTGGACCTGAGTGGTAGAGGTAGATTATTCTTTCAAGTGCCTGCTGAAAAAATAGGTAAGATTGGAGATATAGAGGCTGAGGTGTGGAAAGAATTTTTTCTGGCTCTTACCTCAGAAGGTGCTTTTACCTTACATATTGATTTATTAAAAGGAGAAAATAGACATCATATTATGGAGGCTATCTTTAAAGGATTGGCCAGGTCTTTAGCTCAGGCGATCAGTGTAGAAAGAAGATTAAAAGGAGATATTCCTTCTAGCAAAGGTACGCTTACTTGAAATGAACGAGCAAAAAATTATTATCATTGATTATCAGATGGGTAATATTAAAAATGTTCAGCAGGCGATGACTCATTTAGGGTTTACGGTAGAGGTCAGTGATAGCTTTAAGGAGATAGAAAAATCTGGTGGCCTCATTTTACCAGGGGTGGGTGCCTACCGAGATGCAATTGAGACATTGGTAAAAAAAGGATTGGATAGAGTAGTAAAGGAAATAATTCAGCAAGGGAAACCCTTATTGGGAATCTGTCTGGGAATGCAGCTTTTATTTTCTTTAAGTGAAGAAAATGGCTTGTATCCGGGATTGAATATTATTCCGGGAAGAGTAGTTCGCTTTTCTCCCGACCTAAGGGTACCACATTTAGGATGGAATCAGGTTTATTATCCTGAGAAAGAATTAAGAGAAGAGAACCTTTTATTTTCTGGTATTAAAAATGGCACCTATTTTTATTTTGTCCACTCTTATTATGGTATACCAGAACAAGAAGAGACCATAATAGCTAAATCTTTTTATCAGCAAGGTTTTGCCTCGGCAGTAAGAAAAGGGAGAGTCTTTGGGGTTCAGTTTCATCCTGAAAAGAGTAGTGCTCAGGGTTTAAAATTACTAAAAAATTTTGGGGAGATATGTCATGCTTATTATTCCGGCAATTGATATTAAAGATAAGCAGTGTATCCGTCTCTGCCAGGGAAGGATGGCCGAGGTAGAGATTTTTTCAGAAGATCCGGTAGCTATGGCCTTGAGATGGCAGCAGGAAGGAGCTCAATTGCTCCATGTAGTAGATCTGAATGGGGCATGGGAAGGTAAGCCAGTTAACCAGCCGGTTATCAAAAGAATATTAGAAAAAATAGATATTGCCATTCAGGTGGGAGGAGGGCTTCGGAATGAGGCTACTATCAGGGAATATTTAGATGCGGGAGTCTCCAGAGTAGTGCTGGGTACTTTCTTATTACAACAGGAGCGGGCAAGCATTCAAGAGATGGTCCGGAAATTTGGCAATCGACTGATAGCAGGAGTTGATGTGAAAAATAATGGTATTGCCATTCAGGGATGGGTTAGAGAGATATCCCAGCCAGTGGAACAATTTATGGACTACTTAATAGAACTTGGTTTTCAACGGATCATCCTTACCGATGTAGAGAGAGATGGGATGTTAAAAGGACCCAATATTGAGCTGATTAAGAAGGTCTTACGGAAGGGTAAATTGAAGGTGATTGCCTCAGGAGGAATTTCAAGAAAAGAGGATTTATACCAATTACAGAAACTGGAAGATCTGGGATTGGAAGGGGTTATTATAGGGAAGGCTCTCTATCGCGGTGATCTTATTTTAGAAGAAATTGTTAAAATTTTTAATAATAGAAAAGGAAAATAATGCCCTTAGCCAAAAGAATTATCCCCTGCCTGGATGTGAAAGGAGGCAGGGTAGTAAAAGGTATTAATTTTATCAATCTAAGTGAGGAAGGTGACCCGGTTGAATTAGCTTCCTATTACCAAAAGGAGCAGGCCGATGAATTAGTTTTCCTGGACATTACTGCCTCCTGGGAAGAAAGAGATATTTTAATTAAGCTGGTAGAAAAAACAGCAGAAAAGGTCTTTATTCCCTTTACTGTGGGAGGAGGGATTAATAAACTGGAAGACATTCATCACTTGCTCAGAGCTGGGGCGGATAAGGTATCGATTAATACAGCTGCGGTATTACATCCCGAAATAATCAGGGAGGCTGCTTTACGTTATGGTAGTTCAACTATTGTGGTAGCTATTGATGCGGCAAGGAGAGGAGACCATTGGGAAGTAATGATTCAAGGAGGGAGAACTCCTACTGGTAAGGATGCGCTTAGCTGGGCTCAGGAGGTAGAAAAATTGGGTGCTGGTGAAATATTGTTAACCAGTATGGATTGTGATGGCACTAAAGAAGGATATGACCTGGAATTAACCAGACAGGTGGTGGAAATAACGAGATGTCCAGTGATTGCCTCGGGAGGTGCTGGGAAGATGGAACATTTCTACCAAGTTTTCACCGCTGGTAATGCAAGTGCCGCACTTGCTGCCTCCATTTTTCATCGCAAAGAGATTTCTATTGCTCAAGTAAAACAATATCTATTATCAAAGGGTATATCAGTGAGATGGGAGAGGGAGAGGCAATAAATGGAGATAGAAAAAGGACTATTAGCTCAATTAAAATATAATGAGGATGGTTTGATACCGGCAATTGTGCAGGATATTTCTACTGGACAGGTTTTGATGTTAGCTTATATGAATGAACTATCATTAAAGAAGACCTTACAAAGTGGGAAGTCTTATTTTTACAGTCGGAGCAGAAAAAAATTGTGGCTTAAGGGGGAAACTTCAGGACATACTCAAGAGGTAAAACAAATTTTAGTGGATTGTGACGGTGATGCTTTATTGCTGAAAGTTAAGCAGAAAGGGGTAGCCTGTCATACTGGTTCCTTTTCCTGTTTTTATCGGAGTCTTGCTGGTAAGGAAGCTTCCTCTTCTGAGCAGAAAGAAGATAATAATGAGAAAGAGGATAAGAAAATAGAAAAGATAAATATACTTGAGGAATTAACAAAGGTATTCGAAGAGCGAAAGATAAATCCCCGGTCTGATTCCTATGTTTGTCGCCTATTGGCCAGTCCCGGTGAAAAAATACCCAAGAAGATTGCTGAAGAGGCTGCCGAGGTCTTAATTGCCTTAAAAGATCAGGATAAAGACCAGATTATTTATGAAACTGCTGATTTATGCTTTCATACCCTGGTGGCATTGTCCTATTATGGTATATCCTACCAGGCTATTCTGACAGAATTAGAAAGAAGACGAAGAGAAACAAGTGTTAAAAATAAGGATAAACTAAAAGAGGTTAACTAAATGACGGTTAAAAACTTAGAAAATTTAGTAAAAAAAGAAGTGCTCTCTTTAGATGCCTATGTTCCATCTAAAACAAGAGAAGAAGTAAAGCAAGATATTGAGTTTAAAGAAGTAATAAATCTTGCCACCAATGAGAGTGTTTTGGGACCTTCAGCATTAGTTCAAGAGGCAATAAAATCAGCATTACCTGTGATTCATCAGTACCCGGATGGGTCCAGTAGTCTGCTTAGAAAAGAGATAGCCAGTCATTTGGGTATCAATCCCCAGATGCTGATCATTACTAATGGAGGAGATGAATTAATTTATTTATTAGGAAATAGTTTTATTACTCCTGGTGATGAGGTTATTATGGGGGAATATGGGTTCAAGACCTATGAGAATGCTACCACCATAAATGGTGGGAAGCTAATCATGGTTCCTTTCCAAAAAAGAAAACATGATCTACCCGCTATGGCTTCCGCGGTTAGCAATAAGACCAAGATGATTTTTCTTAATAATCCCCATAATCCCAATGGCACTATTTTTACCCATAAGGAACTGAGAAATTTTTTAAAGAAAATTCCCCAGAACATTATCATCGTTTTAGATGAAGCCTATTGTGATTTTGTAGAGAATCAAGAATTTCCCGACAGTATTAAATTACTTAGAGAAGATGACCATTATCTGGTGGTCTTACGTACCTTTTCCAAAATTGGTGGTATGGCTGGATTGAGGATTGGTTTTGGCATTGCCCCAGAAGAGATAATTTATTATCTGAAGAAGATACAACCTCCCTATTCGGTTAATTGCTTAGCCCAGGTTGCTGCTCGGGCATTTTTGGCAGATGAGGGATACCGGGAAAAATTATTACAAAACAATAGAGAGGGAAAGGCTTTTTTATACCAGCAATTTGATAGACTGAAGCTTTCTTATATTACTACTGAGGCAAATTTTATCTATTTAGATATGAAAAAAGATGCCGAGGTAATTACTGATAAACTTATGGAGAAGGGTATTATAGTTCGTTCTGGTAAGCTATGGGGTTGTGACACCTTCCTCAGGATTACCATTGGTACCCAGAAACAAAATCAGCAATTAATCTATGCCCTGGAGAATATTTTATTAGAATAAAAAACTGACCCATCGTCTGAATCTCTTTCCATTATTAATTGAGGAATGATGGCTAATTTATTCATAGGGAAGAGGTGAATGCCTGCTACTTCTTTAATAGGTAAAATTTCTTTGATTAACTCCTGAGCAATATGAATACCTTCTTCTATTCCAGCATTGATCATCCTGTCTCGTATCTGCTCAGGAATGGCAATATGGGACAGATTTTTATCTATATAATCAACCATCTTTTTACCTCTTAAAGGCATAATACCGATAATTTTAGGCACCGGGATGTGTTGAGACCTATTGAGAAAATTTTCCAGAATTTTTATACTGAAAATAGGTTGAGTTTGAATAAAGTGGGCACCGGAAGCCACCTTATCTTCTAATCTTGATATTTCCTTTTCCAGATCTTTACTTCCTGGATTTCCAGCTACACCAATGAGAAAATCAGTCTGGTAATCAGATATTTTGGTACTGGAAAAATAGCCCTGGTTTAGTTCCTGAATGATCTTAACTAAACCTATGGCATCTACATCGAAAACGGGGGTGGCATTGGGATGATCACCCATTTGAGGATGGTCTCCAGAAAGAGCCAATATATTTTGAACACCTAAGGCATGTGCTCCCAGTAATTCTGCTTTTAAGGCCAATAAATTTCTATCTCTACAGGTAATGTGAAAGATGGTTTCTAGCTGAAGTTGTTCCTGGATAATATGAGAAAGGGCAATAGGGCTCATCCGGAGACAAGCCAGGGGACAATCAGTGATATTAATAGCATCAGCCTGGGTTAAATATTTTTTTATGTTTTCCAGAAGATAAGCAATATTCATATTAAGGGGTGGATCCAATTCTAAAGTATAAACAAATTTTTGATTTTCCAGTTTTTCTTTTAATTTCATATCTTAACCTGATTTCTTAAAAATTATAATTACTTGTAAAGATTAAGATGACCGATAGTTTTCATCAAAAGATATAATCTAAACTCATCTTTTTACTATTGATGCCGGGTTAAATTTTCAATATGCTAACATCTTAAAGAATAGATGTCAATGAGATTTAATGTTACTCAAGATTTTTTTTCAAGATATTTTAAAGTATTTTATAGTATCGTAGTTTAAAAGAAATTTTATTACCACAAAAAATGTAAAGATAAGATGCTAAAGACCAGATATTAAAGAGAATAATAAATGTTAGAACTTAAGGGTATATTATTTAAGCAAAAAATAACCTAAAATGACAATATATTACCATATCTTGGTAACAATTTTTATATAATAAACATAAATTAAATAAAATTTAAATAAATATTAGAACATCTTAAACTCCTAATAATGCACAATTATCTAGATATCGCAAACTCTATTAATTGACCTTTGGCAATAGCATAGAGTTTCTCGGTAAAGGATAATCATAAGAAGACATCTTAGAACTTTCTCCGAAGACCTCCAAGATATGGTTACTACAAATAAAACGGATGAGATGGATATCGCTAGAGGAAATCGTCAACTTCTCTGGAAATCGAAAAGAAGCTTGTAAATACTTGATATTAACAGTATACTTCTGGTAAAGAGTTAGGTCTCCTAAGGTACTATAGTGATGATTTTGATTATGTTATTACTCAAGTTATTTTTACTTCTGGCATAGGTCATCAAAATGAGTGAAGTACTGACTGTAAAAGGACATCTGATTAAAGTCACACTAGTAATGTTCGTTAATCCCATTAAGCCAAGGTTCCCTGATTGGAATAAAGAAAGGCTATATACCCAGATAGAGACAGAGCCGAATAATAATACCGAAAGAGTTCGGATAACGATTACTTCACCTACAGCAGAGTAGGTTATCCATCTGCCATCTGTATGTAAAGTGGATAATTAAAAGTAAAAAATACAAAATCTAGCAGAAACTCTTCATCTATATAAGGTGGAGATGAGAATAAGTTCCCGATAAATGGGAACAGACGTGAGTTTATTAAAGTAAGTATCACGACTGAAAAGACATGATAGTCTATGACATAAAAAAGAAAAATAAAATATTAAAAATAAATCAATAATAGTTAAGAGGGGGAATTCAATGACTGAAAAGCTTATTGATTATATAATAAAAATGCAGGAACAAGAAGCATTACGGGAAGTTCAAGATATGATAAACAATAATGTACCAGTCATGGAGATTTTAACGAAATGTAGAAAGGCTATGGAAATTGTAGGTGAACGCTATGAAAAGGGTGAATATTTTATTCCCGAGTTAATGATGGCTGCTGAGATCATGACTAAGATAGCAGATATGACTAAATTTCTAATTCAGAAAGAGAAAAGTGAAGAAGATAATTTAGGAATAATCGTAATAGGTACTGTAGAAGGTGATATTCATAATATTGGCAAGCGTATTGTTTGCTTTAATCTGGAGGCAAATGGATTTAAGGTTATAGATATTGGGGAAGATATTAGCCCTGAAGAATATACAGAAGCAATAGAAAAATATAAACCAGATCTCGTGGGTTTGAGTTGTTTATTGACAATAGCTTTTGATTCTATGAAGAATACAATTGAAAAAATAGATGAAGCAGGACTTAGAGATAAAGTAAAAATAATGATTGGTGGTGCTCCTGTTGATGATAGAGTTTGCGAATATGCTAAAGCCGATGGATGGGCTGAAGATGCAGTGAAAGCTGTCAGACTGGCAAAACAATTAATAGGGGTGGATTAATATGATTAACAAAGAAAATTGGGATGAACTTACTCCTAATGAAAAATATAATAAAAGAATGGAATCTTTCTTAAATCCGGATATAAAATTTGTCACTAAAGAAGGAGAAGAAAAATATAAGAAGAATGCACAAAGATATAAAGATGCTATTGAACTTAAAAAACCTGACCGAGTTCCCATCTCTCCTAATATGGGTTTTTATCCTGCCCGATATGCCGGTATTACCGCAGAAGAGGCAATGCATGATTATGAAAAAATGAGTATGGCCTGGAGGAAATTCAATAATGATTTTGGCTTTGATTATTTACAATCCTGCGCGGCAAGTGGCTCAGGCTCATTATTTGCCAAACTTGATTTAAAATTATATAAATGGCCAGGACATGGTACAAAAACTGATATACCTTATCAATGTGTTGAAGAAGAATATATGAAAGCAGATGAATATAATGAATTAATTGAGGATCCATCTGCATTTTTTATGAAAATATATCTACCTAGAATATTTGGGAGTTTGGAAGCCTGGGAAAAATTACCTATCTTCCCCAGCTTTATTGAGTTACCATTTATTGGTAGTGGCATGGTTTCTATAGGCATGCCAGATATTCAGGAGTCTTTTAAGAAATTTATAGAAGCTGGTCAAGAAGCATGGAAATGGGCAGAAGTAGTAGGAAAGACTAATAAAGAAATCATAGCAGTTAATGGTATACCCTCAAATTCCGGTGGATACACCAAAGCACCTTTTGATATTTTGGGTGACACATTACGTGGAACTAAGGAAATAATGCTTGATATGTATAGACGTCCAGAAAAAATACTTAAAGCCATGGATACATTGGTACCAATAGCAATTAAAATGGGCATAAATGCTTGTGATAGTAGTGATAATCCATTTGTAAAGATTCCACTACATAAAGGGGAAGATTCATTTATGTCCCGGGAACAATTTGCTGAATTTTATTGGCCAACCTTAAAAAAAGTACTCTTAGGATTAATTGAAGATGGTTGTGTTCCCTCTTTGTTTGCAGAAGGATCTTATAACAAGAGATTAGATTTTATTACAGATCCAGATTTACCAAAAGGAAAGATATACTGGTATTTTGATAAAACAGATATGGTGGAAGTTAAAAAATATTTGTCAGGAAAGGCGGCTTTCGGTGGAAATGTTCCAGCATCCTTGCTTAAAACAGGTACCCCGAATGAAGTTGAAGAGTATGTTCGGAATCTTATGGACAAAGTTGCTGGTGACGGCGGTTATATCCTTACCACTGGAGCGGTAATAGATGATGCGAAAGATGAAAACATAAAATCTATGGTAGAGGCTGGGAAAAAATATGGAAAATATTAAAAGGAGGTGGTGATATTTTAAAAAATTCCTATAATTTAAAATTTACTAAATAGGATTGGTATCTCGTGGAAGAGTATTATTAAAAAAATATAAAAGGAGGAAATCAAATGTTTAAAAAAAATTTTTTTGTTTTAACTACTTTGGTTCTAATACTCTTATTGTTGGTAGGGGTTACTAGTGCTGCGGAATATAAATTTACTTTCTCCAATTATTCTTCTGAAATGGATAAAACAAGTGTAACTTTCAGATATTTTGTTGAGCAGTTAAAAGAAAAAGTCGATGATGAGATAGAATTTAGATATTTTTATTCCGGGAGTATGGGTGGAGTTACTGAAATTGCTCATCTTGTTGGTGACGGTACAATAGATTTTGGCATGATTTATATTAATTATTATCCGGCAGAATTTCCTCTCAACTCAGTTAAATCAACTCCTTACACTGGTTTAAAGCCGGATAGTATAGCTAAAGCATATGATCAATTAAAAGCAGAATTTCCTGAAATTCGAGCGGAATATGAAAAATTAAATCTTAAACATTTACTAACATATGCCAGTTCAGCTACACTGGGACCACTTATTACTAAAGATAAAAAAATTACCAGCTTAGATGATTTAAAAGGATTAAGGGTAAGATGCGCTGGATTAGATGCAGCAACAATTGCTGGCTGGGGTGCGGTTCCCGTTAGATTAGGATGGCCTGAGATTTATGAAGGTTTTGTTCGTGGTGTTGTTGATGCTGTCTATGGTGTAGATTTCAATACAACTATTCTTGATCTTAACTTGCATGAGGTAGCAACCTATTTTATGGATCCAGGAAGTGGTACGCCCGGTACACTTGATCTTATTATGAGCAAAGATAGATATGAAAAATTGCCTCCTGAAATGCAAAAAGCTATTGATGATTCTATTGAAGAAGCAAAAGAATTTGATATCAAACTTAGAGCCGAATACCAAACAAATGCAATTAATAAACTCCTTGCTTCTGGTGGTGTGTATTACCAACCTTCGGAATCGATGTTAGCTGAATTGAAAGTTTTAGGTTCAACTCCTGCATATGAGTCCTGGGTACAGAGTTGTGTTGAAGCAGGTTATTCCCGGCAATTAGCTGAAAGCGTATTGAAGCGGTATAAAGAATTAAACGAAAAATTTGATCAAGAATCTACCTGGAAAAGTATAGCTGAGGAAATAGAAGAAATTAAAGCTAATTAAATATTAATGCAATGTGGGAGTCTTTCTGGAAAATATTCTGGAAAGGCTCCTGTTTTAAAATTGCAGGGAGGTACTAAGTTATATAATGAAAATATATGAAAGGGTAATTAGAAATATATGTCAGTTTTTAGCTAGTATCGGTGCAGTTTGTTTATTTATTATTGTGTTCGCTATAACTTTAGATGTGGGGGGTCGTTTATTATTTAATCGGCCTATTTATGGAACTGATGGGACTGTCAGAACATTACTGGTATTTCTCATATTTTTTTCTCTGCCTTTAGCTCAGGTACGGAAAACACATCTCCGTGTTGAATTTGTCCTGAATAAAATGAATAGAGATACAAGAGAACTTTTACTTGCCTTCGGACTTATCTTTAATTTTTTAATTATTGCCATTTTAACTTACGGCTGTTTTAATATTGCTCATAAGTCATTTTTGATGAGAGAAAAACTGTCAGGGATAATTAATTACCCTGTCTGGCCAGGTCGTTATGCAGTGGCTATTGGTATGCTATTTTTATCATTGCAATATTCAGTGGATATTTTTAATCATTATAAGACCTATCAGCAGGGTAAGAAATTAAATGAATTTTAATATTATATATCTTAGACCCAGGGTCATACATATGAGCTATTAATTAATAGTTCATACTAGGAGTTAAGGAGATTTACTGATTATGGAATTAGTAATTGGAGTTATAGGAATTTTGATTTTTCTAGTATTATTAGCAATAGGTGTACATATTGCCCTAGCATTACTGGGTGTAGGTTTTATAGGATTTGCAGTTTTATCCAGTTTTAGCCAATCTCTTAATTTTGTGTCTAGAGCAATATATGAACAAGGTAGTAACTATTCATTTGCAGTTATACCATTATTTATGTTGATGGGTTATTTTGCCAATTCCAGCGGAATTGTTGAGAATGCATTTAATTTAACTTCTGCTTGGTTAAGTAACATTAAAGGTGGATTATATTGGATTACGGTAGCGACCAGCACCCTTTTTGCTGCTGCTACAGGTTCAGGGGCAGCAGCGACTATTAGTATAGGTAAAATTATCTATCCTCAGATGGTAAAAGAAGGATATAACAAGGAACTTAGCTTGGCTTGTTTGGCTGCAGCAGGGACAATTGGTGTATTAATACCACCGAGCATTCCATTGGTATTGTATGGCACGATTACTCAAGAAAACATTGGTTCATTATTATTGGCTGGTGTAATTCCAGGTTTACTGGAGGCCGGGATATATTCTTTAGGATTGATATTGTTAATGAAAGTTAAACCTTCTATGTTGATTAATCAAGAGTTGGCAAAGAGAAGAACTTATACATTAAAAGAACGTCTGAAAACTTTACCTGGTGCCTGGGGTATTGTCCTTATTTTAGCTATCATTATTGGCGGTATATATAGTGGTTTATTTACCCCAAATGAGGCAGGAGGAATTGGTGCTTTTGTCACTTTTATCCTGTTAATTATGAAAAATAAAAAGAAATCTTTTGCCATAATAAAAAATGATGTTTGGGAGGCTGCTAGTGTTACTGGTATGGTATTTTTTATAGTTATTGGTTCGATAGTATTTTCGAATTTTTTGACCTTTTCTGGAATATTTGATTTTGTTCAACTAATCCATGGATTTCCTCCTTTAGTTGCCTTAATAATATTTATTGTTGTATTCTTTATTGCAGGTATGTTTATGGACGCTATGGCTGCTTTACTGATTATTGCTCCCTTGGCATATTCTATATTATCACCTCATTATAATGGAATATGGCTTGGTTTAATTATGGTGAAAATGTTTGAAATTGGTGGTATTACACCCCCTGTTGGATTCAGTATGTTTGTTGCCAAATCTTTGGATAAAGACCTTCCTATGGAAAAACTTTATTCTGGAACAATGGTTTTTTGGATAATGGATTTAATTACACTGGTAATTATGATTATTTTTCCTCAGCTTGTTACTTGGCTTCCAAATTTAGCTCGTCTAAAGGGAAAGTAATGTTTTATGTTTGATGAAAATATATAATTATAAAAAAAGAATAATATACTTTTAATGTAATGAGCATAATAGCTATTTAAATTCGATATTCAGTGGTTTCAGGGGAAATCTCCACTGAGCGTTAGAATTGCCAAAAAATGCAAAAGATAAATATAAGAATAAGAAAGAACATATTTCTAAAATAGTCCCATTACCTTAATTAGTAAAATGAAGGACATATCATTTAAATAAAAAATAACCTAATATGACAATATATTACCATTTTTTCAAAAATTATTTAGTATAATTTTAGTTAAGTAAAGGAAAAAAATAGAACTAAATTTCAAAAAATATTGGAATGTCAAAACTGATAAATAGGTAATCTAAATGACTGAAGATCAATTGGGTTTATTGTATGATATTATTGAGGGGAAAACCAGAAAGCTAGAAATTGGTTTTATAATAGATAGTCCTTGGCTGCCTGGATGGTGTAATATACCTATTATTGATTATTACAGCAATGACGATTTATGGCTTGAGGCAAACCAGAAAGCCCTGTCCACTTTTCCGGAGGTAATATTTCTGCCGGGGTTTTGGTCTGAATACGGGATGTGCACTGAGCCATCTGCTTTTGGCGCAAAATGTATTTTCCCCAAGAACGATTTACCCAGTGTTGTTAGATTACCATTCCAAGACTATGATTTTGAAAATCTAAAAAAGCCCAATCCTTCTACTGATGGATTACTTCCTTTTATGGTCAATCGATTAAAATTGATGCAAAAGAAAGTCCAAAAAACTGGTCATATCTATCCTTTTGCTATTTCCCGGGGTCCTTTAAATATTGCCAGCTTCCTTGTTGGTACTACTGAATTTTTGATGCTCATCAAACTCGAACCAGAAAAGGCCCGTCATATCTTAAAAGTTATTACCGATTTTATCTGTGATTGGCTGGAGTACCAGCTTCAAAACTTTCCCACCATGGATGGTATCATGATTCTGGATGATATTGTGGGATTTTTGGGGAAGGAAGATTTTCAAGAGTTCGCCTATCCCAGCTTGAAACAAATTTTTTCCCATTTTTCAGTGAAAATAAGATTCTTCCACAATGATGCCCCTTCTGTTGTTTCTGCTCCCTTCTTATATGATATGGGCATTAATATGTTCAATTTTGGTATAGATACTGACATTATGGAGATGCGTAATTTAGCTGGTCCAGATATAGTGTTGGTTGGTAATATCCCACCTCGGGATGTGCTAGCCAATGGAACTCCTGATGATGTTAGAGCTTCAGTTCGAACACAATTACAGAAAATGAAAGATACTTTCCGAATTATTATCTCCTGTGGGGGAGGCATGCCACCAGGCGTAACAACTAGTAATCTGAAAGCCTTTATTGATGAGGTGAAGATGTCCTTTTAGAATTTGAGAGGCAGATATATTGATATTTAGAAGTTATTGATGATAATACGATATGAATAAGGGTGACAGTATTATATTAATGAGAATGATATAATAAAAATATATGGTATAATCTTATAAATAATTCCTGTTTAGTTATATTTACTACTTGAAATTGGTATTTCAAAATTAAATTAAAAATAGTTGGAGGTGAGGTAAAGAAAAGAAATATAGATATTGTAAGAAGTTAGGTAAAAAATTTAAAGGAGGAAAAAAAATTAATTATGAAAAAGTATACTTTACTATTAATCTTATCTTTGTTACTGGCTATGGGAATAAGTTTTACTTCTTTAGGCTATCAAGAAGCTCCTCAATTAGCTGAATTGGTCAAAGCTGGTAAATTACCACCTGTAGAAGAAAGACTTCCTGAAGAACCACTAGTGGTAGAACCAATTGAAGGGATTGGAAAATATGGAGGTACCTGGAACCGTGGTTTTACGGGAATTAAAGATTATCACGCCTTAGGTAGACTGATTTATGATCCTATACTCAGGTGGCCTAGAGATCCCAAAGACCCGGTACAATCGGGATTGGCAAAGCAATGGGAGTGGTCTGAGGACGGTAAAACGTTAACTTTGCACTTACGTAAAGGTTTGAAGTGGTCTGACGGGTACCCTTTCACTACTGCTGATATTACCTTCTGGTGGTATGATATCGAGCTGGATCCCAATATAACAGCGGCACCTCATATCGAATGGGTGGTTGATGGTAAGCCGATGGAATTGGAGGTAGTGGATGACTATACCATAAAATTAAAATTTTCCCAGCCCAATGGTCTTGCTGAAACGGTGGGATTAGCCTTTCATGGGAATCAGTGGCCATTAGGTTTTGAACGATTCGGATTTTTTGCACCTCGTCATTATCTGGAACAGTATCATCCCAAATACAATCCTGATGTTGATTATGCAGTATTCGAAGACAAAGCCTTTGATTACAATACCGAAAGGCCGGTTATGACTGCCTGGCAGATAAGTGAATGGGGACCTGGTGCAACCCGGTTAGTAGCTAAGCGAAATCCTTACTACTGGAAGGTCGACCCGGAGGGGAATCAACTTCCTTACATCGATGAAATAATACTCACCCTTTTTGAAGAAGTTGAAGCATTAAATCTTCGGGCTATTGAGGGTGGTTTTGATATGCAATTTCGTCGTATAAGTTTGTCTAACTATCCTGCCCTTCAGCAGAATAAAGATCGTTACGGTTATCATGTTCTCCTGTGGCCAGATGCGGTGGGAACTAAGTATGGCTACTTCTTTAATGAATCTATTGATGATATTGGTTTACGGGAAATTTTCCAGAATCCCAAATTCCGCCAAGCAATGGCAGTAGCAATTGATCGAGAACAGATTAATGAAGTAAGCTATCTGGGCATAGGTGTACCAAGGGCTCATACGGTGGTACCCGATTCACCTTATTATGAACCTGGACTTGATCAGCTCTATGCTCAATATGATCCTGCTCTGGCCAATCAGCTTCTTGATGAAATTGGTTTAAAGAAAGGTCCTGATGGTTTCCGAACCAGACCAGATGGCAGCAGATTAGAGATAACGGTAGAAGGCATGGATTGGGATAAGGCAACACTTGATGAAATGGAACTGGTAGTGGCTGCCTGGAATGAAGTTGGAGTGAGAACTTCCTTAAAGACCATGTCCAGAGAGATTTACTGGACCAGGGCTTGTAGTAATGAGGTTCAAGTAGCTACCTGGACAGTAGATCGGGGTATTGATCCTATGACCGATCCTATTTACATTTTCCCATTTGATGAACGTTCCTGGATGGCTCCAGCTTTCGGAACCTGGTATAAGAGTGGAGGTAAGCTGGGTCAGGAACCACCTGACTATTTCAAGGAAATGATGGATCTCTATGACCAGTATAAAGTGACAGTAGATTCTGAAAAACAGAAGGAAATAGGGAAAAAACTGGTTAGAATGAATGCCGAGAATGTGTTTGTTATTGGAACTGTGGGTATGGTACCCAGTGTGGTGGTAGTGAAAAATAATTTCCGCAATATTCCAGAGCATTTTACTACAGACTGGATTTATATGGCTCCAGGCACTTTAGATCCATGTCATTTTTATTTTGACCACTGAGTTATTTAGTATAAATTAATAAAAAAATATTATTGCCCCGGGGTTATGGAGAAAAGAATTTAACCCTGGGGCAATAATAAAAATAGGGTATAAGTAATATGATGGCCTATATTCTAAAACGTTTTTTAGGAATGATACCCACTTTTCTAATAATTTCCATTATAACCTTTGTTATTGTCCAACTTCCACCCGGTGATTTTGTAACCAGTGCCCAGGCTGAAATAGCTGCCTCAGGAGGAGGTATGGATGCTGCTACAGTGGAGGCGATGAGAGTACGATATGGGTTGGACCAGCCTATTCTGGTACAATATTGGAAATGGATCAGTGGCTTTCCCAGGGGTGACTTTGGTTATTCCCTGGAGTGGAATGCCCCGGTTTGGGATATTATAGCCGGTCGTTTTGGTTGGACACTTTTACTTTCTGGTTTAGCACTTGTTTTTATGTGGGTAGTCTCAATTCCTATTGGTATCTATTCAGCAAGGAATAAATACTCCTTAGGAGATAATGTATTTACCTTTCTCGGTTTTTTAGGATTATCCATTCCTGATTTTATGCTTTCTTTGATGTGGCTTGTTTTTGCTACTATGACCTTAGGGATATCGGCCAGTGGTCTTTATTCTCCATCGATGGTAGATGCACCGTGGAGTATGACAAAATTTCTAGATTTACTGAATCATCTCTGGCCGCCAATAATTATTATGGGAATTATAGGGACTGCAGAACTTATCAGAATAATGAGAGGGAATTTATTAGATGTTTTGAACCAACAATATATAACTACTGCCCGTGCTAAGGGTTTAGAGGAAAAGGTTGTCATTCAGAAATATGCAGTAAGAATGGCTATCAATCCTTTGATTAGTGTCCTGGGTATGCAGATTCCTAAAATGATATCCAGCTCCCTCATTGTTGGGTTAGTACTTTCTATACCAACCTTGGGACCAATTTTTTTACGTTCTTTAATTACTCAGGATATGTATCTGGCGGGGGCAATTTTATTATTAATGACTGTTATGTTACTTATTGGTAATCTGCTGGCAGATATAGCCTTAGCCTGGGTTGATCCGAGGATAAGATACGAATAATGAATGATTATCAAGAGAAATCAAATTATATTAAAAAATTATATGAACAGCAAAGTAATCTTGACCAGACCATTGCCCATCAGATGATGAGCTCTGAGAAACTTGCTTTTGCTACCTCTCAGTGGCGAATGATGTGGCGAAAGTTTATCCGTAACCGTACTGCGGTGATAGGCGGAATTGTAATATTATTATTTTATTTAGTTGCCTTATTTGCTGACTTCATCGTTCCCTATACCTTGCAACAAAGAATGACCCAATATTCTTTCTTACCTCCTCAGAGAATTCATTTTTTTTATGAAGGTAAATTCCAGCCCTTTGTTTATGGTATTAAAGGTAGTCGTGACCCGAATACTTTAATGCGAGTCTATGTTACTGACCCGGAGAAACGGATACCAATTCGTTTTTTTATTCGGGGAGAACCGTATAAACTTATGGGATTATTTCCAGCCAATATTCATCTCTTTGGTGTGGAAGAAGGAATAGTTAGTTTAATGGGTACTGATGGTCAGGGAAGAGATATGTTTTCCCGGGTCATAATAGGTAGCCAGATTTCTCTTACCATTGGACTGGTAGGAGTAGCCTTAAGTTTAGTAATAGGTGCCTTTTTAGGAGTTTATTCAGGCTATTTTGGGGGCTGGATAGATAACCTGATTCAAAGGATTATTGAAATTATTCGATCATTCCCACCAATCCCTTTATGGATGGCCTTAACTGCTGCATTACCTTCACATTGGTCACCTCTGAAGGTTTATTTTGCTATAACTGTTATCTTATCCCTGATTGGCTGGACCTGGTTAGCCAGGCAGTTAAGAGGTAAAGTTCTAGCCTTACGGGAAGAGGATTTCGTGATGGCTGCCCGATTATCCGGAGCAAGTAATTGGTGGATAATTACTAAACACTTGATTCCTGCCACTTTCAGTCATATTATTGTAATATCAACCCTTTCTATGCCTTCTATGATTCTGGCAGAATCTGCTTTAAGTTTTCTGGGTTTGGGTCTTCGCCCTCCCTTAACCAGCTGGGGAGTTTTACTGCAGCAGGCTCAAAATATCCAGGTTTTATTACTTTATCCCTGGTTATTGATGCCAGGATTTTTTGTAGCAATTTCTATTCTGGCCTTCAATTTTCTGGGTGATGGTTTGCGAGATGCTGCAGATCCTTATACTGTGTAAGAGTTATGAAAGAAAATGAACAATATCTTTTAAAGATAAATAATTTAAAAACCTATTTTTATACTCTGGATGGTATTGTGCGGGCAGTGGAGGGAGTCTCTTTAAGTATCAAACCAGGAAAGACCATAGGTTTGGTAGGAGAATCAGGTTGCGGGAAAAGCGTTACTGCTCATTCTATCTTGAGGTTATTACCCCTAAAAACTTGTAAAATAATAGAAGGCGAAATTCTATTTCAACGCCAGAATAATCATGAGATAATCGATCTGACCAAAGTTGACCCTCAGGGCTCCTTGATTCGTTCTATTAGGGGCAAGGAAATCGCTATGATTTTCCAGGAACCAATGACCAGCCTTTCTCCAGTCTACACAGTGGGAAATCAGATAATTGAAGCCATCCTGTTGCATAATCAAATTGAGTATCCCGAAGCTCGAGAACATGCTATTAGTATGCTTAAATCGGTGGGATTAGGGATGGCAGAAAGTATAATAGATGAATATCCTCATCGACTTTCCGGAGGCCAGAGGCAAAGAGTAATGATCGCTATGGCTTTATCCTGTAATCCCTCTTTACTCATAGCAGATGAACCTACAACTGCTCTGGATGTTACTATTCAAGCCCAGATTATGGAACTTTTAAAATCCCTACAGAAACAATTTAACATGGCTGTTTTGATTATCACCCATAATTTGGGAGTTATAGCTGAAATGGCTGATGAGATTGTGGTCATGTATCTCGGGCGGATTGTGGAGAAAGGCTCATTAGAACAAGTTTTTGAAAAACCTTTACACCCTTATACTATTGGATTGATTAAATCAATACCTATCATAGGAAACCAAACAAAAAAAAGGCTTGCTCCTATTCCAGGAAGCGTTCCGGATCCCTTGGCGGTTATTGAAGGATGTGCCTTCCGATTACGTTGTCCGGCGTACAAACAAAAGGAATGTACCGGCCATAAAGAGTCCCCTATGGTAGAAGTTGAACCGGGACACTATGTAAGTTGCCTCTTATATAGTTAAATTGAAGAGATAAAAAGATGAAAATTAATAATAGCAAGGACCAAAATAATAATATTATTTTAGAAGTCAAAAATCTTACTAAATATTTCCCGATTTATAGAGGATTTTTAAGGCGGGTGGTAGGAAATGTACAGGCAGTTGATAATGTTAGTTTTTCAGTGAAAGGCGGAGAGACATTAGGGATAGTTGGTGAATCCGGGTCCGGGAAGACGACCTTAGGAAGAGTTATTTTACGGGCCTATGAGCCAACCAGTGGCGATGTATTTTTTCGGAAGAATGGTGAAATGATTAATGTCTTTTCCTTAGAAGGATCTGAACTAAAAAAATTACGTCGTGATATGCAAATTATTTTTCAAGACCCTTATTCCTCCCTCAATCCCAGAAAAACGGTAATGGAAATTATATCAGAACCACTTCTCATTCACGGCGTCTCTCGAGGAGAGGAGTTAAAGTCACGGGTGGGAGAACTCTTAGAAATGGTTGGTTTAAATGTCCAGCATATGAATCGTTATCCTAATGCTTTTTCTGGTGGGCAAAGACAGCGTATTGGGATTGCCCGTGCTTTAGCTTTACAGCCAAAACTGATAGTCTGTGATGAACCGGTAAGCGCCCTTGATGTATCGGTACAGGCTCAGGTAATTAATCTTTTAGAAGACCTGCAAAATGAATTAGGATTGACCTATCTATTTATTTCCCATGATCTATCGGTGGTTGAGCATATCAGTAACCGAATTGCAGTAATGTATTTAGGTAGTATTATGGAAATGGCTCCCGCTCACCAGCTTTATCAGCTTCCTAAACATCCTTATACTGAAGCACTTCTTTCCGCAGTTCCAACCATTGACCCTCATACCCGTAGAATTAGAATTATTCTTCCAGGAGAAATTCCCAATCCTTCAGCCCCGCCACCTGGCTGCAAATTCCATACTCGTTGTCGTTATGTCCAGGAGAGATGTAAAAAGGAAGTGCCCGCCTGGGAGGAGATTTCTCCGGAACATTGGGTTTTGTGTCATTTCTCAAAGAATTTGCATCTTCAGGGCATTGAATCGATCAAGGTGTAAATTGCCTAAACTAAAAATAATTATATGAAAATAAGAGGTAAAGAAATGAAGGGTAAAGAAAGGATATTAACTGTATTACAAGGGGAAATCCCGGATAGGGTACCAGTAGGATTATTTGTTCAGGAGGAATACCTGGGATGGTTTTTCCCGGAGAAGAAAGAGATAGATCGGGTTATAGATGCTGTAGAATGTGCGCGTATTTTAGAGTTTGATCTTCTGGCCAGGGATAGACAGTTCGAAACACCTCATTTTATGAAAAAAAATTTTCCCAATTGGATGGTCAATGAAAAGACAAAAATAGAAAGCGGTAACCTCTATCGAATCATTGAGATTAGTACCCCACGTGGGATTCTAAAACAGGTAGAAGCAGGACCTTATGAGGAAAGAACAATTTCGGGAATTCACCTTTCCACAGTTGAATATCTGATTAAAGATGAAAGGGATTTTGAGATTTTTAGTAAATATGTTCCTAGAATTGATTTTGAAACGATTTTAAAGATGAGGGAAAGAGCTACCTTTTCCAAAAAATTAATCGGTGAGCTGGGAATTTCAGCTCCCTGGGGTTGGGGAGGAGTTTTTAATCAAGCTGCAACTTATCGAGATATTCAAGAATTATTAGTAGATGCCTACCTTAATCATGAATTTTATCAAGCCTACCTGGAAAAAATGACCGAATTAATGGTAGAGAGTAATGAAGCTCTGGCTGATACTGATTTTAAGTGTATTGGTATTCAGGGCAATATTGCCAATTCAGGAATAGTTGGTGATAATTTTTTTGATAAATACATTTTGCCTTACGAAAAGAGGTTGGTAAAGGCTATTCAAGATACTGGTAAATTCACCCTATATCATAACTGTGGCAAGGCAAGAGTTCTTCAGAAAAGCTATGTCAAGATGGGCTTGGATATGTGGGAGACTGTAGCTGCTCTGCCTCAGGGTGATAATGATTTAAAGGAAGCAAAAGATTTGATAGGTAAAAGCATTACCCTTTCTGGTAACCTGGATCAAGTAAATTTTCTTAAGAAAGCATCTTTAGCAGAAATTGAAGAAGAGGTGACCAGAATTATCCATACTGGGAAACCAGGGGGAAGATATATTTTTGCTGCCTCTGATTTTCTGGAAAGAGGCACTCCTCTGGAAAATGTTAAAAAGGTAATTGAAGTAGCGAAAAGTGAAGGATGTTATTAAAGTAACAACCTTATAATGAGTAGAGGTAATATTTTTCTTAAGTCTTTTCTCTTGTTTAGTATAAAGTGTAATTTTTTTATGATTATAAAGCAGATGAAAGATAGGGAGGAATCTTAGTGGAAAGCCTGAAATCAAATACCTTTTTGCCGGTAACCTTTGTTTTCCATCCTGAATGGTGGTATAAAAATTATGGTTTGTGCTTTGCAAGAGATTTCTTTTATAACCCTGAGACACGGATAGAAGCTGACTTAGAGATGCGTAAAATACTCCAGGAACGTTTCGGAAAATATAATATAGAGCCTGATCATAAATTAGAACCGCGTCCCTGTATTGGAGCAGTTCATCTGGCAGCAGGATATATTATCTCAGAGATGTTTGGTTGTGAAATTAAATTTAGTAAAGATTCTTCCCCACAGGTTATTACCAGGAACATCACCGATGAAGAGGCAGATAAAATTGAGCCGATAAATTTGTTAGAGAACGAGACTTTTCGAGAATTAAAACAATTAGTTGAACAGCTTAAAGAAAGATTCGGTTATGTAGTGGGAGATATTAATTGGCAAGGAGTTCTTAATGTAGCTCTGGACTTAAGAGGTGAAAATATTTTTATCGATATGATTCAGAATCAAACAAGAGCCAGGCGTATCTTTGGTGCTATTACCCAGACGATTAAAGAATTTGTTACTTATATTAAGAGTGAAACCGGTACCTCTTCTATCTCTGTAAACCGAACGATTATGTTTGTTAACCCAGGACTGAACTTGCATTCTAATTGTTCAGTAATGATGGTATCACCCGAGATGTATCAGGATTTACTTTTAGAATATGATCTTGAATTAGCCAGAACATGCCAGCCTTATGGTATTCACCATTGTGGAGGTAATATGCATATTTTTGCTGAAGGTTATGCCAGGGTGAGGGGAACTTCTTTTTTTGATGTAGGCTGGGGCTCTGATATTTCTCTTTGCCGTAAGATATTACCGACTGCTTTTTTAAACTTACGGTATGACCCGGTAAAGATGAGACTGGCACAACCAGAAGAAATAAGTAACGATATTAAAAGGATGATTCAGCAATCTATCTATCCTGAGAAAACAGGTATCTGCTGTATCAATATGGGCTGGGATGTGCCTGATAATAATATCAGGGCAATAGTACATACGGTCGAGGAGTACCGTAAACAACTAAGTAAATATTAATTAAGATTTAAAAAAAAGAACTTCATGTTTATAAGGCAACGCTGTAGATAAAGAAATGATTCAGGAAAAAAATTCTCAACTAATAGATATTATTAGATGGCTCTTGGATTCTTACTATCAAGCGATTGGGATCGGAGTAATTTTTGTTCAAAAAAATGGTAAGATATTTACCTCTTCCCATCATAATAGATATTTTTGTAATTTTTGTAGATTAATTCAAAACAGTTTACCAGGAGAGAAAAGCTGTCTGGATACTTTTTATAATAGTGCTCTAAAGAGTAGCGAATTCGGGTTCCCCTATATTTATCAATGTCATGCTGGACTTATTGAATGGTCTGCTCCTTTTTGGTGTGAAGGGGAATTATGGGGGAATTTTGTTTCTGGCGGAGTCCTGATGAGAGAACCGAACTCTTCTTTGTTAAAAGAGATAGAAATCATCGCTAAAACGTTGGGCACAGAAGAATGGCCTATAAAGAGAGCACTTAATAAAGTTAAAATAGTATCAGAAGAAAAGGTGAGAGCAGCTGCTGATATTCTTTATATTATAGCGAACTATCTGGTAAAGATGGAGTTAATAGATATTAAATTACGTCAGGAGAAATATATCCAACAAGCTAAGATTTCTGAAGAAATTCAAAGGATAAAAAGGACAGAATTAGAATTACTGGAACAGAAAGAAGAAAGTGAAAATTCTTTTCTTCCTTTCTCTTCGCTCTATCCCTTAGAAACAGAGAGAGAATTACTACGCAGAGTGAAATTGGGTGATAAGGAGGGGGCAAAAGAAGTATTAAATGAAATTTTAGGTCAAATATTATTTAAAAATGCCGGTCAGATTGAGTTAGTTAGAGCTCGAATACTGGAGCTGGCGGTAGTTCTTTCCCGAGCTGCAGTAGAGGCTAAAGCAGAATTGGAAATGATTTTAGGCTTAAATTTTGAATATATTCAGGAGATTGGGAAGCTCAAATCTATTGAAGAATTGTGTATCTGGATTGTAAAAGTGCTGGATAGATTTACTGAATCTGTCTATGAAAATAGAAATATCAAAAATGTAGATATTATTAGGAAGACCAGAGAATTTATCCGTGCGAATTACAAAAAGAAAATAAGATTAATGGATATCAGTAAAGCAGTTTATCTAAGTCCCTATTATTTGAGCCATATTTTTAAAAGAGAAACTGGTTCTACCATTTTAGAATATCTTACTAAAGTCCGCATTGAAGAAGCCAAACGATTATTAGAAAATACTTCCTGGAGTACCACTCAAATTGCCTTCGAAGTTGGTTATCCTGATCAAAGCTATTTTTGCAAAGTTTTTAAAAGATTAGAAGGCATCTCTACCTCTGAGTATAAAAAAAGAGTGAAAAGATAATCACTTTATTTTTTAAATTTTTTTATATTATTAAGTTGAATTTCCCAAAAAACTAAATACAGTGATAATATTCTTTTAAAAAAGCAAGATATTACCTAATAGGACAATCATTATACATTATTATTAGACTTTATTATCTAAAATTAAATGAAATTATTAATAATCTGGGAGGACTTATTATGGTGGATTTGGATGAAATATCTGAAGCTTTGCAGAGGGGGGATGCCGGAAAAGTAGAAGAACTTGTTCGCTTAGCCTTACAAGAAAAATTAACACCCAAAGATATTCTGGAAAATGGTTTAATAAAAGGAATGAATATTATTGGAGTGAAATTTAAGAATAATGAGGTCTATGTTCCCGAAGTATTAATTGCTGCTCGAGCTATGCATGCTGGGATGGGGGTTTTAAGGCCTAAATTAGTGGAAACCGGGGTTAAGAATATAGGTAAAGTAGCAATAGGGACGGTAAGAGGAGACTTGCATGATATCGGGAAAAATTTGGTAAAAATGATGTTAGAAGGTGCTGGTTTTGAGGTAGTAGATCTGGGAGTAGATGTTTCTGCAGATAAATTCGTATCTGCCGTAAAAGAGCTCCAACCGGATATAGTAGGCATGTCCGCACTTCTAACCACAACCATGGTTAATATGGTGGAAGTAATCAATGCACTCAAATCAGCAGGATTGAGAGATAAAGTAAAAGTAATGATTGGGGGAGCTCCGGTAACTCAAAATTATGCTAAGCAAATTGGTGCAGATGGTTACTCTCCTGATGCAGCTTCGGCAGCAGAAGATGCTAAAAGTTTAGTAACCTTAAGTTAACCCTTTTAATTTTGTTTGATCGGAGAATTTCATGCTACATCATATTCGTAACAGGACTTATCTGGTTGAGGTTTTGCCACCCAAACAGGATTCAGAAAATTTAGAAGCAGACCTGGAAAAGTTTTCCCATAGATACCTCAGGGTGATAAATAGTGGATATTGTGTATGTATAACCGATAATACTATGGGTCATCTCTCCTTTCAGGGTTCAGAAATAATTGAGGAATTTGAACTTCCTGTTTTACCAGAACAGGTAATGATTCATCTTAATACTTTTCATCGAAAAGACGATCTGGATAATATTCTCAATACCTGTAAATACAAAGGAATCAAGTATCTCCTGGTAGTAACCGGGGATGGTTCCATACGACTTCCCAAGCTTCGACCTGTAGATTTAGATTTTGCCGATGCAGATTCTATTACCTCTGTAGAATTACTTAAATACCTAAATAGTGAATATGCCGGTATTTTTGTAACCGGGGTTGCCTTTAATCCTTATGAACCAGAAGAGCATGAATTTGAAAAGATGGATAGAAAGATAAAAGCAGGTGCTAAATTTATTATTACTCAACCTTTATTGGGAAGGAATAAGGTCATAGATAAACTTCTAAAAAAATATCCTGAAATACCTGTCTTTGTAGAGGCCTGGATGAGTAAAAATTTAACTCTTCTTTCTGAAGCAATTGGCTATGAATTACCTGAACGTAAAGATTTTGACCCGATTGCTAATCTAAAAATGCTTCATAAATTATATCCAGGATGTGGTGTCTACCTCTCACTACTGAAATTTAAGACCCAGTATGATTTGCTCAAGGATACCTGGATTTGATGATTTATAGATAGAAGGAGTTATTTAGTTATTATGAAGATAGTGATTTGTCTTAAGCAAGTACCAGCAACTAATGATACCAAAATTGATCCCGAGACCAAACGTATCATAAGAGAAGGGGTAAAAGCAATTCTAAATCCTTTTGATACTTATGCAGTGGAAGAAGCGATCCAATTAAGAGATAAGTTTGGTGGAGAAGTCATTGCTCTTTCTATGGGTCCACCAAAAGCTGAAGAAATCTTAAAAGAGGCTCTTGCACTTGGAGTCGATAGAGCTATACTACTTAGTGATCGAGCTTTTGGAGGCTCGGATACCTGGGCTACCAGCTATGCCCTGGCTAAAGCAATTAAAAAAATTAGTGATGTTGATCTAGTAATTTGTGGTAAGCAGGCTATAGACGGTGATACAGCTCAGGTAGGTCCAGGGATTGCCGCTCACTTAGGCTGGTCTCAGGCCACTTATGTTATGGCTATAGAAGAGGTTTCTTCTTTCTTTATCAGGGTGAAAAGAATGCATGAAGATGGTTATGATATATGTGAGATGCCTTTTCCGGTGGTAATAACTGTGGTAAAGGATATAAATATCCCCCGAGTACCAACGCTAAAAGGAAGATTGGCTTCTTTAAAGAAGGAAATTCCAATATGGAAACCAAAAGATATAAAGGTAGATAAATCAAAGATCGGGCTTGATGGATCACCGACCAGGGTAGTAAAAATTGAACCCCCTAAACCAAGACATATCAATACCAAAAAGATAGAAGGTTCTGCTCCAGAATGTGCCCGCAGCCTACTGAGAGAGTTAAGACTGCGTAATATAATTTGATTAAGGGAGAAAAATGAAAGCTTTTACAGATTTGGAAAAAAAAGAATATCATAATATCTGGGTAGTAGCTGAGGTCTTGTCAGGCGAAATACAAACAGTAACTTATGAATTGTTAGGTGTAGCAAGAACTCTCGCTAATTTAAAGAAAAGCGAAGTCTGGGTTGTAGTTATGGGATATAATCTGGAAGAAAAATTGAAATCATTTTTTGAATATGGTGCGGATGTGGTAATATTAGTAGATAACCCAGTATTATTTGGTTTTATTGATGAACTGGAAGCGAAAACTATCAAAAGACTTATCACCAAATATAAGCCTGAAGTGGTAATATGTGGAGCCACTTCCAGAGGAAGAGCCCTTATTCCCAGAGTGGCTGTGATGACTTATTCTGGTCTTACTGCTGACTGCACCGGGCTTTCCATTGATTCTGAAAACGGTGACCTTCTCCAGACCAGACCAGCTTTTGGTGGTAACATAATGGCTACTATCCGTTCTTCCCACCATAGACCTCAAATGGCAACCATAAGACCCCGAGTTATGAGGTTACCAAGCCCTGATTTCGGTCGTACTGGTAGGATAGTTAAAGAAAAAGTCTATTTTGGTGATACTAAAAAAATTAAGCGAATAATAAGTATTTTCCATGATACTGAAACTGCTGTTAACCTTGCCGATGCCCAGATAATAATATCAGGGGGAAGAGGAATGAAAGGGCCGAAAGGTTTTAATCTTCTCAAAAAATTTGCCGAAAAGGTTGGGGGAGCAGCAGTAGGAGCGAGCAGAGCAGCCGTTGATGCTGGGTGGATTTCATATGCCCATCAGATTGGGCAAACAGGGCAGACAGTACAAACAAAGGTTTATATTGCCTGTGGTATTTCCGGGCAGATTCAACATTTAGTAGGGATGCAGTCCTGTGATTTAATTATTGCTATTGACCAAAATCCTAATACTCCTATGATGCAAATTGCTGATATAGCAGTGGTGGGTGATGTATTTGAAATTATACCAGAAATTATTAAGGAAATAACCACACTTTAATTTTAACATTGAATTATTTTAAGAATAAGGAGATTTAAGTAATGCTCATTATTGGTGAGAAATTAAACTCAACCCGGAAAAAAGTGAGAGAGATGATTGAAAATAGAGATCAGAAAGCGGTGCAGGATTTAGCCCGGAAACAGGTAGAAGCTGGAGCAGAAATGTTGGATGTTAATGCCTCTGCGGCTGAGGGGAATAGAGAAGAGAATATGGAATGGCTGGTTAGAACGGTGCAGGAGGCAGTTGATGTCCCTTTATGTATTGACAGTCCTCATGCTGGTGAGATAGAAAGAGGTTTGGTCGTGCATAATTGGGCTACCGGTAAGGCTTTGATTAATTCTATCACTGGTGAAAAAGAAAAGATAGCAAGACTATTACCGACTATCAAAAAGTATAAATGTGCTGTTATAGCACTTACTATGGATGAGCGAGGCATTCCGGATAAAGTTAGCATAAGGCTTGAGATTGCCCATAAATTAATAGGAATATTAACCGATTCTGGAGTACCTTTATCCGAGATATACCTTGACCCTTTGGTAGTACCTATTGCCACCAGTGATAAAAATGGCTTACTAACTATGGAAACCATAACAGGTATTAAGGAAGCTTATCCTGAAGTTAAGACAGTAATAGGTTTAAGCAATATCTCTTATGGTCTACCGGAAAGAAAACTCGTTAATCAGGTCTTCCTGATTTTGACCATGGGCTGTGGTCTGGATGCCGCGATTATTGACTCTACCGATAAAAGGATGATGGCTATGATTAAAGCGGCCCAGATTCTTCTGGGAAAGGATAATTTTTGTTGCGAATACCTTAAGGCTTATCGAGAAGGAAAATTGACATTAGATAAATAATTAAAAAATATTCAGCTGTTAGCAAAAATTTATTAATTTTTGCTAATCTCAGGTAGAAAAAGGTTTGACAAATTATTTTATTGGTTTTAGTATTTAAGGAAATATTTTATTCAGGGGTTATCAAGGGTAACACCCGTCCCTTTGGGACACCCCTCTTGCGAGGGGAATTTTTGCACTTGAATATCTTGTTGCAAAACAAGATAGCATTTCTTTAAAGGGTATTCTCTTTGAGGGGTTTCAGG
>DKFO01000016.1 GCA_002452835.1 Candidatus Atribacteria bacterium UBA6794
CAGCACCAACAATAGTAATTTTCATGATCTGGTTCCTTTCTACTTCCGGGTATCTAATGATTTAGCCCTTGTCATGTTAGGTGTTTTTTTATCTCAAATAAAATTTCTTTTTAAGAATTAAAATAAATTCTTATAGCTGAGAAGACCATAAAGTGGCTCACTATTTTTTATGGCTTTTACAATTGCTCGAGCCATAACTTCGGCAGAGAGAGCACCGACTAAATTCACATCACTTTCTACTTCTCCAACACTGGCACAAAAAATAGTATCACCATCATACATGGTATGGACCGGAATAATTACCCGAGCTAAACCATTATGAGTCATCATGGCAATTTTAGTAGCTTCCGATTTTGTCAATCTGGCATTGGTAGCAATAATACCTATGGTAGTGTTGGCAGGAAAATGACTCCCGGCATCCTTATCCTTATCTATAGGGCTACTCTTTAAAACAGACATGGTATTGATAAATTCTTTTTTATCTTTAGTTAAAGCTCCAGCAATAATCTCTCCGGTATCAGGGTCAATAACATCTCCAAAACAATTTACTGCCACAATTGCGCCTACCACTAACTCTTGACACCTAAAGCTGGCTGTACCAATACCGCTCTTCATACAATATTGCCCACCCATTATCTTCCCCACTGTAGCACCTGTTCCAGCTCCAATATTACCCTGTCTGGTTTCCCTTTCCGAAGCATTCAGACAGGCTTCATAACCCATATCAGTATTTGGTCTAATTCGATAATCCCCCACAGCGAGATCAAAAAGAACTGCACCGGGAACAATAGGAACTCTGGTTAAACCCACATCAAACCCTATTCCTCGTTCTTCCAGGTACTTCATAACGCCCGATGCTCCATCTAATCCAAAAGCACTCCCTCCCCCAAGGTAGATAGCTTGAACTTTTTCCACTAAATTAACGGGTTTTAGAAGGTCGGTTTCGCGTGTTCCAGGAGCTCCACCTCTCACCTCTACTCCCGTAACTGCTCCCTCTTCACAAATGACTACCGTACAACCAGTAGCCGCCTTTAAATCCTGACTATGCCCTACCTTTATCCCTGGAACATCAGTAATAGCATCTTTTAAGGATTTATCTGCAGGAATATTGTTCATTCTTTATCACCTTTTAGAAAATAAAGTTTATAAAATTTCAAAAAGACAATTATCCAATCTCCTCATTAAGAAATAATACAGTCGTTAAGGCATAAATTTTTACTGTTTCCATTAACTCTTTTATTTCTACATATTCATCGGCCTGATGTGGTATTAGCCTATTACCAGCTCCAATGGTAACAATGGGTATATTCTTCCAGGAATTAAGAAAGGTGCCGTCTGTAGCACCAGGAACTCCGTTATAGATAGGTTCCTTTTTTGTGACATATTCAAATGCCTGTGAGGTAGCTTTTACTATTAACTCGTCAGGAGATGTTTCGGTCCAGGGACGTTCTTCAATTACACTCATTTCTGCCTTGAAATGAGTATCTTTTAAGGAAAGTTTTTTAAAGATATCCAAAATCTTCTTCTTCAAAATATCGTGTTCTTGACCGGGAACGGTTCTAATATCTAAAGCGGTCATACATTCTCGGGGAATTACGTTAATTTGGGCCTCTCCTTGCACCGGTGCTCTTAATATGGTTGGGGTTATACTCGGATACCCCAGGTAATTATGTTTACCCCATCTTTTTATTTCTTCCTGTTGTAAATTCTCCAATTCAACCAATATTCTGGCCATACCCCAATTAGGATTTATACCTGCTTCTGGTATAGCCCCATGGGCCATTTTACCTTTGACAGTAATCATAGCTCTTATGGCTCCCTTTTGGGCAATACAAATATTATTTTCTTCCGGTTCACAAATAATTGCTGCATCAACTTCATCAGCCCAACATTGTTTTATAAAATGCTTTATACCGAGCATCATCCCTTCTTCATCTACCGGAATGCATAATATTATCTCCCCTTTAAAATCTGTTTTTGAATCTAAAATAGCTTTAATGGCGTAAACCATTGCTGCTAAATTACCTTTAGTATCACAGGCTCCTCTTCCATAAATTTTCCCCTCTTTAATTATAGCGGCAAAGGGCGGATAATTCCAATCTGCCCAATCACCCTCGGTAACTACATCAGTATGGGCTTCTAATAATAAGGTTTTCCCCTTTTGGTTTCCCTTTAAAACAGCAATTACATTTGGTCTTCCCGGCATAACTTCTTCTACAAATACTTTCCACCCCATATTCTTCAGTCTTTCTGCCACAAAATGAGCTACCTCTTCTTCGTTAGATCCCTCTTTATCTGGATTATAAACACTCCTTATCCTAATTAACTCTTGAGCAAATTTAACTAATCCTTCTTTATCTATTTCCTTTAAGATATTTTCGTATTTAGATATACACACTCGGAGTTATCTTTTCTCCTTTTTATTTTTTCTACCCCCTCTTCTTCTGTTTTAATCAGAAGCTAAAAGTTGAGGGGGTAGGATATTTTAAGAACAAGTTACTAATTTATTAATCTAAATTTGTTTTTAAACTATTTGGTAGCTGCCAGAAACTTTTTCTCTCCATTTTCTAAAACAAAGAGAAAGGCTCCTTTACCAGTAGGTACACCATCGGTCATATCCCAGGTCAATTGGATTCCCTTAAATCCTTTTACATTCCGGCAATAATCTCTTATTTTTATCCGTTCTTCGCCTAATTTACTGGGGTCACCGGTTATTTCAGTGTTTTCAATCGCCTCTTTAATCATATAGACACTATCATAATAATTGGTAGAAAGAGAGGCTGGTTCTATCCCATTATGATCTTTTTTATATGCTTCCCTAAAGGCCTGCCAACGAGGATCATCTAAATACAGGTTAATATAATTGTAAATAGAAATCCCGTCTAAACTTTTACCGCCGGTAGTATACAACGCCGTATCATCAGCACTACTAAACACTAATATTTTTGATTTATCTTCCCAGCCTTTTTTCTCCAATTCTATAATTATTTTTGCCGCCTTTTCAGGGCTACAGGTTAGCACAATGCCATCCGGGTTTTGAGCTAAGGCCTTTAATACTAACGGTTCAAACATGACCGCATCAGTAGGGACATCAACATCCTTTAACATCTTTACTCCTACTGATTCTAACCCTATAGCATGCGCCTTGGCCATCGGGGGCCAGGCAATGCTGTATTCTACAAATTGGACTACAGTCTTCATATCCGGATGTAATTCTGCCCAGGCTGCAGTAATGGGCGGAAGTTTCTCCTCAGTTGGTGGATACCAAGAAAGGGTCCAGGGGAAATACTCCACAGTATATTCATAACTGGTAGAAGAAATCATACAAAATAATCCAGCCTTTACTGCAATGGGCACAGCGGCCATAATACAGGCTTCCGGGACCGGACCCATCACTACCAGTGCCCAATCTACCACTTTAGCCATCTCTTCCATGGCTTTATCTTTGCTGACTCCAGTATCAATAATTTCAATTTTAATTGGCTTCCCTCTAACCCCTCCAGCCGCATTTATTTCTTCTGCAGCTCGATTGGCACTCCAGGACATATATTCTCCAATACTGGCTATGGGACCAGTTACGCAGTTTAAAAACGGGATCCTCCATTCATCAACTACCACTTCTTGTCCCCAGATATTAAAACTGAAAATAAGTATCATCCCTATAACTATTAAGGGAAGACTGAATGATCGAAAAAATTTATTCTTCATCTTATTTCTCCTCCTCAAAATTTTGAACTTCGAAAAATTACCTGAATATCGAAATTTTTGGAAATTACCAGTTTTAAATTAGTTTTTAATTCACCCCCTTTCTTCTTTATCCCTAATTCTTCTCTCTTTCTGTATCCTTACTCAATTTCATTAGGTTTGGAGAAATTGCTTGATTTTGTTTAAGTGAACTATTATTTATTTATTATTAAAAGAAAATTTTGGTTTCAGACCCCACAACATTTTTCTACTTATTAAACCCTCAGGGCGTATTAAGATAATTATTACCAGCAAAGCTCCGTAGATAACTTGGCGCCAGGAAGCAACTTCACTGGGGAAAAGTAGTGGTATTCCTTGTAAAATAAAGGCAGAGAGAATAACTCCCCACATAGTGGTATATCCGCCCACAAATAGGATACACATTAAATAACTAATCATACTAAAGGTAAAAAATTCGGGTGAAACACTATTGACAAAAAAAGCATCTAAAATACCAGCCATTCCAGCTATGGCGCAGGCTATGATTTGAAAAAACATCCCTAACTTTTTTATATCAATTCCCAAACTGACAGCTACCTCTCTATCTACAAAAACTACCGATGCAGCCCTTCCCAATCGTGAATGATCAATCTTATAAATTAAAAATCCCACTATTAATAATAAAATATATATAATAGGTAATAAATATTTTACGGTAGGGATATGAAAAAAACCTATGGTGCCACCTAAAAGTTCCCAATTTTCAATAACGGTTTTTACAATAAAAACAGAGGTTAACCCCACAATCACTACTGTAAAACAGGGAGCTTTACCAATGGCCTGGGAAAAAACAAAGGCAATAATTGCACCTATAGATATCCCAACCAATAAGAGTAAAATAAAAGGCCAACCCCATTCCCGGGCAGCAAAACCACCAAAATAGGCAGTTACCGCCATACAGGCCACTATCAGAAAGTGAAGTTGACCCACTCTATATGGTAAATAAAGAGCCCATCCCATTAAAATATAAATAGCGGTAAATCCTAAAAAATAATATAAAACTTCGGACAATATTGCTCCTCCTTAAATTTAAATAAGGACAGATATATTCCAAGACCAGACCCAGTTTCTTTGTTTCTTCATATCCTGGAACCAAATAATCCCTGAGGTTTAATCAACACAATTACTAACATCACCACAAAGGCAATGGCATTTGACCATGAACCAGAGATATAACCCATCGCCATAGCTTCTAATATTCCCAAAATTAATCCGCAAAATAAACCACCTTTTAAATTGCCTAAGCCAGCTACTATAGACACCGCCAACATTTTAAGAGCAACAAATTCACCTAACCAGGGAGAAGCAGAGCCTATAAGCATAGAGAACAGTATGGCAGTAATACCACCTAAAACACCAACTATAAAATAGCTAAAAATACTGGTCTTAATAATGGGAATGCCTACCAAACAAGCAGCATAACGGTTTTCAGCAATTGCTCTAAAAAATCTCCCCTGATTGGTACGATATAATAGATAAAAAAATATTAATACCGCTATAATTCCTCCCATTAAGGCATACAGCTGCCCTTTAGACACCGTAATTAAACCAAAACTTAGCAAATTTCCTCCTATCCACTCAGGAGGGAAAGCCACTGGAAAACCATAATTAATGGAATGGGACATTACATCCATAATTATCATCGCCATACCCATTGAGGCAATAAAAGAAGCATTGATATCTACACCCTGAGTGCTGGTAATCTTGCGGAAAATAGGTTCACTCAAAATGCTTAAGATTATCGAAACAGTAATACCAGCTAGAATAACTAAAAATTTATTATCGGTTAATTGCAAAACTCCCCAACAAGTATACATAGAAATGACCACAATTTGAGGATAAGCAAATTGGATAATCTTAGCCACTAAAAGCATTAAATTAAAACCAGTAACCAGTAAAACATAAATACTTCCTAAAGCTATACCACTTATTAATTGGGCTATGAATATTTCCATAAATTCTTAAATTCCTCTCTCAGATAAATCACTAAGTAAAAACAAGCTATTATTAACTACCACCAAGATAAGCCTGGCGTATTTGGGGGTCATCGATTAGTTCACTAGAAAATCCGGTAATAGCCACCTCACCAGTTTTCATCACATAACAACGATGACTAGATTCTAAAGCTTTTTTAGCATTTTGTTCGGCTAAGAGAATAGAATAACCTTCTCTATTTAATTCCCCCAGGATATCAAAAATCTCAGTTACCGTTTTAGGGGCTAACCCTAAAGATGGTTCATCTACCAGAATTAATTTAGGTTTAGACATTAAAGCCCGGCCCATAGATAGCATTTGTTGTTCCCCACCACTTAGGGTCCCGGCTATTTGGCTACTTCGCTTCTTTAAAATAGGAAAATAAGTAAATACTCTTTGCAAATTTTCCTCAAAACCAGAAGGATTATGATAAGCTCCTAATTGTAAATTCTCTAATACAGTCATAGAAGAAAAGATTATATGTCCTTCTGGAATAAGGCATAGACCTAAGCTTACAATCTTATCAGTAGCTTTACGGGAAATATCCTCCCCTAAAAAAAGGATATTACCTTCCTCGGCTTTCTCTATGCCGAGAATCGCTTTTAACAAAGATGTCTTCCCTGCGCCATTAGCCCCAATTAAGGACACATATTCTCCCTGGCTCACTTCCAGATTAACCTTTTTCACCGCTTTTATGGGTCCATAAGTTACCGAAAGATGTTCAATTTTTAAAATATTATTTTTTTTCTTCACCAAGATAGGCCTCCAAGACTCTCGGATCCTTCTGTATCTGCTGGGGATTACCTTCACTAATCTTTATACCAAAATCAAGAACGGTAACCCAATCGGATATCTCAGTTATTACGCTCACATCATGGCTCACCACAATAACGGTTATCCCCATATCCCTAATTTGTCTTATAATATTTACCACTTTTTTAGATTCTTCCACGCCCATTCCCGAGGTGGGCTCATCAAGCAGCAGTAGTTTTGGCTTTGCTATCAAAGCACGGGCTATCTGAACTAATTGACGTTCTACCCAAACTAGTTCATTAGTCCAGCGTTCGGCAAAATCTAATATTCCTATAAATTTTAAAACCTCTAAAGCTTGTTCTTCAATCTCTTTCTCCTGGCGATAAAATTCCTTGGGGTTTAAAAAAAAGGATTTTATAGGATCAAGATTGGGGAAATTATATCTGCCTGACATTACATTATCTAAAACTGTCATATTGGGGACTAGTTTTCCTGCTTGAAAAGTTCGACTAATCCCCCTTTTATTAATTTCTTCGGCAGGAAGATGATTTATCTCCACCGAATCTAAAAATATTTTCCCTTCAGTCGGGGGATATAATCCAGAAACTACATTAAAAAAGGTAGACTTCCCTGCTCCATTAGGACCAATTAGACCATGAATCGTATTCTTTTGAATACTTATGTTTATATCTTTTAAAGCCTGTACTCCTCCAAAATATTTACATAATCCTTCTGTTAGTAATATCGAATTATTTTCAGCCACCCTGATAAAATGCTCCTATTATTTAAAAAATGATTATCATCCTATCCTCTCCCTTCCCCCCAAAGGAAGAAGAAGATGAGGTTGATGGTGTCAGAATATTATTATTTCTTAAATTATAGATAAGAATTTTTTATATTTCTTAAAATATTTTTAAATTCCTATAATATAAAAAAAATCGATTACACCTAAATCTGATCTATTTTTCCAAGTACTGTAGTCATATAAAAGGATGGAGTATTCTTAAACCAAGTTTTAAATCCATTTTTAAGTTATTAAACTTTTTAATTAATTTATATTATTAACTCTTTTTTGTCAATAATATAATTTTCGTTACTTCAGAACTTTTATTTTTTGTTTCCTTTTAAAAATATTGGAAGTAGATAATTGGCTATAAGCCCACATAAAAATCCAAAAAACATATTAGTAACCAGGGCAACCATAATCGTTATAATCATGGGGATAATATCTTTATCTGGTCGAACATCTTTGACCAACTTGGTAAGCTCTATCCCTACCATAAGCATCATCGCTTCAATGATTGCCCGGGGAAAAACGGAAAATAAACTGGCCACAGAGGCGGAGAAAAATAAGCCCATAACAATTTCTATCAATCCTTCTATAATGTTGGTTCCACCAGTGCGTGCTCCAAAATAATACTGTCCAGCTAATCCTCCTGCCCCATGACAGGTGGGCATTCCACCAAAAAAAGGAAGGATTACATTCATAATTCCCTGGTTCCAGGCCAGCTGTTTTACCTTTACCTTTTTCTCCGGCCAATAGGTTTTAATAAGCGAAGAGGTGGCAAGGGTGGCATTGGTAACCGTTAAGGGAACCTGAGCAAAGCCAGCCAGTAACAACGTCTGCCACATTTCTTTTAAAGAAAAACTGGTAAGAGTGGGAAAGCTAAGTCCGGGGGAACTAACCTGATTGAACTGTCCTTTGGTCAACATAATAATACCTATAGTTACCAGAACCAGGGCAGCGGGGGCATAACGATTCTGCCGTAATAACAAGACAATAAGAATGGAGGTAATCCCGAGTAACCACCAGGTAGAAATCATCTTATAGGCCTCAATAGCTAAGAGTAAGCCTAAAGTAACTTGAATTCCCCTGATAACCGAGGTGTGGTTAATTCTAGCAATCCAGTCAATGATACCGGTGATAGCCAGTATAATCCATATGATCCCCATCCCCAAGCCGGAAGCATAGATCATTGAGGGAGTCCAATGTTGAGCAATCGCTACAATAGCAATAATTTTCATGGGTTCAATAGGCATGGGAAGGCGGTAGATAAAGCCAGTAACAATATTACAGAGACCCATCATAACCAGAAATCCGGACGGATTCAGTCCACAGGAAATAAGGTAACCAATGGCCAGAGGGAAGAGTGTGCCAAAGTCTCCCATGGAACCGGCCAGCTCTCTTAGGTTAAATTCAAAGGACTTAATTTTCATATCTATTGTTCTCTTCTATTAATCCTATTAATAAATCCATCTTTTTTGTATATTGTTGATACTCATCAGAAATAAGAATAAGCTAAAACCAACAAGCACCAGAAAACTAATCCCGGAAGGAATGATCCCATTACCATTAATCGCTGTTTTTAAGATATCCACTCCATAGGTTAGAGGTAAGAGGTAGGATAGGAAGCGTAAAAATAGCGGTAATCTCTCCAGAGGGAGAAACAACCCACCAAGAAACATCATAGGGAAACGGACAAAATTGGAAAAGGTTTGCGCTTCAAATACTTCACTAGCTGATACCGAGATAAAAAGACCCAGAAAGGCGGAAGTTACCGCAATAAAAATAATACTAAGGATGGCACTCATCCAATTGATACCGGAAAGATCAATAACCAAGGAGGCAATAATCACGGGCAGCAGGGCATTTAATATTCCAAAGATAATAGCACCAGAGGTTTTAGCCAGCATCAAGAGATTCAAACTAATGGGAGCCAGTAATAGTCTTTCAAAAGAACGACTTCGACGTTCAAAGGTAATGGTAACTGCCAGCATAGAAGTCGTCCCAAAAAGGACGGCTAAAGACATCACTCCGGGAAGAATTTCTCTGATCTCGACCGCACCTTCTGAGCGTAGAAAAAACATCAGGGTCCAGGCAAAGGGAAAGATGATTCCCCAGCTAATATTGGGTGGCTTTAGATAATAGGTCTTCATATCCTTCCATAAGATACTCCAAAAGGCTATATATTTTCTCATTTCTTCTCACCTTCCTTTTCCTTCTTCAGACGATCGATCTCTAAACCGGTAACTTTAACAAAGACCTCTTCTAGGGAAGGACGAATAATTCTTGCCTCTCTTACCAGGCATTTTTCCTCAGCAAAGAATTTCATAAAGGGCATCAAATCAATCTTTTCTGGAGAGCTGACGCGGAGGTGAAAATGGTCAATGGTATAAACATGGATACCAGGAAAAGTCTTTTGAATAGGCTCTTTTAATGGTTCTACCTCGTTTTCCAGGGTAAATTCTATAATATATTCTTTTTGGGCTTCCTGCAGTAGGTCAATGGTTCTACCGATTTTAACAATTTCTCCTTCCACAATAAATCCGATGCGGTGACAGAGCCTTTCTGCCTCTTCTATATAATGGGTGGTCAAAAAAATAGTTGTTCCTTTGTTATTAAGAGTTTGAATTAATCTTCTAATCTGTCTGGCATTTTCTACATCAATACCAGTAGTCGGCTCATCCAAGAATAAAATCTGTGGCTCATGGATAATACCGGCCGCAATGGTCAGTTTTCTTTTCATCCCTTTGGAATAGGCTTTAAAAAGTTTTTTACCAGTAGTAGCTAAGCCGAATTGTTCTAATAATCTGCTGGCCCTCTCTTCTCTTTGCTTTTTCCCCATTCCATAGAGAGAGGCACAAAAGACCAGATTATCAAAACCATTCATCTCTTCATACAGGTTACTTTCATCCGGGACAATGCCGATAATGCGTTGCACCTTTTTGATATTTTTAATCCCATCTTCTCCAGCAATCTGGATGGCACCGGAAGACGGCCTGGCCAGGCCGGTAAGCATATTAATGGTGGTGGTCTTACCCGCTCCATTGGGACCTAGAAATCCAAATATTTCCCCTTTTTCCAGAGAAAAGTTTATTTCTTTGACTGCTTTAAAACCATCATAATTTTTACTAAGATTCTTTACTTCCAATATATTCAAAATGGAAAGCTCCTTTTTTATTCTGGTTCTATTCTGGTTCTATTCTGGTTTTTCGCTATCGCAAGGATGGCCTTCTTTTTCTCCATGGCATTTTTTAATCTGTTCTTCGTCGCATTTGCCTTCTTTTGGTCTGCGTTCAGTATATTTACATTCATTATTACTCATTCCGATTCACCTCCTTCGTGCCTGTGCTTATTACAACTACAGGGATTATCTCCTTTAGGGCAATCATAATAACAATCCTGATTTACAGGAATGACTCGGGATAACTGAATTATTTGATCTGCGGCTTCTTTTAATACTTTTTGATCTACATAATAGTGGGTATAATATCCCCTCTTGTCTCCTTTTACGATGCCAGCATCCCGTAATATTTTTAGATGCTGGGATATGGCGGATTCGGAGATATTTAAACGGGTAGCTAGTGCACCAACACAAAGGTCATGTTTTAATAGGAGATTGACCAGCTGGTAACGGGTTTCATCTGACAGAGCTTTTAAAATATTAATTAATTCTACCAATCATAAAATCTCCTTTTATTTAAGTCATTACTAAAATAGATAATAATATACTAAAATAGATTTGTCAATTTAGAGCAGATTAACAGCCAAATTTTTGGGGGGTCAGATCTTGAAATATAAGCGGCACAATAAAAAAATAATTTAGAATTAAAGATATAAGAAATTTTAGATTAGATTAGGATACAGCGGTGATACTAGGCTACCTTTACCATAACTATGCAATACTCGTCATCAGAGGCGCTGTATCCTGATATTCTTATTTTATTAGACCTTGAATTTAGGATATTAATACCCGCTCATTTACCATAAATGAGTAAGCCTCATACTCCTTATCGGTCTTAGCAGTTTGTTTAAAAAGGGAGGTTCTATTATCCTTATTTATTCAGTAACTATTTTTTCTCCTCTTTTTAAAGCTTCTTTATTAAGTGCTATCATTTTTTCTGACTTTTCACCTAAGGTCTCTTCCAGAACCATAACTATGGTTTCCATCTTAACAGTCCTACGCTTAGCAATATAGCTTCCTAGCACTACCATATTGGCAACTCTTAAATTACCCAGTTCGTTAGCTATATCATTGGCAGGCACCTTTATCACCTCTAAGTCATCCCTATTCACATCTCGAGAAATTAGTGATTTATTCAAAATAATTATACCCTCTTTTTCTACCAGTGGTTCAAACTTATCTAATGAAGCCTGATTCATAGCAATTAAGGTAATGGGATTGGAAACTACTGGGGATGCCACTTCTTCGCTGGAAATAATAACAGTACAATTTGCTGTACCTCCCCGCATTTCAGGACCATAGGAGGGCATCCATGCCACATTCTTTCCTTCTAGCATACCAGCATGAGCTATAAGCCTCCCCATTAAAAGAATGCCTTGACCGCCAAATCCGGCAATAATTATCTCATCTAACATTTAAGATACCTCCTCTACATTTTTAAATTCAGCTAAAGGATAGTATGGTATCATTTTTTTCTCTAACCACTCATTAGCCTCTTTCGGGCTTAATCCCCAGTTAGTGGGGCAGGTAGAAAGAACCTCTATCAAAGAAAATCCCTTACCATCAATCTGATACTGAAATCCCTTTTTGATTGCCTTTTTAGCTCTAATGATATAAGCAGGTTTAGTTAAGGCTACTCGAGCAATGTAAGCAGGACTATTTAAGGTAGAAAGTAATTCACACATCCGAATAGGCATTCCCATGGTTTTTGGATCACGTCCATAAGGAGAAGTTTGAGTAACCTGTCCTTCCAAACTTGTTGGTGCCATCTGGCCACCAGTCATACCATAAATGGCATTATTAACAAATATTACTGTGATTTTTTCACTCCTGTTAGCAGCATGTACAATTTCAGCAGTGCCAATAGAAGCGAGGTCACCATCACCTTGATAGGTGAAAACAATATTATTTGGCTTTACTCTTTTTATCCCCGTTGCCACGGCAGGGGCTCTGCCATGAGCTGCCACAATCATATCACAATTAAAAAATAGATAAGCAAACACAGAACAGCCAACCGGGGCAATACCAATAGTATCTTGGGCTATATTTAATTCGTCCATTACCTCAGCTATTAATCGGTGAATAATTCCGTGATGACAACCAGGACAATAGGTAAAAGGTACCTCTGTTAAAGATTTGGGTCTGGCAAATACTTTTTTCATCAATTCTTTTCACCCCCATGTATTTTTCTTATTAATTTTAAAATTAAGATAAATTATAATCATCTTGCAGGCATATCAATTTTGATTTAATATTTTTTTAACTTCTTCCCATATCTCTACCGGCGAAATAACAACCCCACCAGTTCGGCCGTAAAAAAAGACTTTTGATTTACCATTGGCTGCCAATTTAACATCTTCCACCATCTGTCCCAGGCTCATTTCTGCCACCAGAATCTGTTTTACTCTATTAGCGGCATCATTAATTACTGCATAGGGAAAAGGATAAAGAGTAATTGGACGGATTAATCCGATATTTATACCTTCCTTTTTCCCTTTCTGAATTACAGTTTTTACTACTCTTGCTACAGTACCATAAGCTACTACCACTATATCAGGATCATCCATGTTCACAACTTCGTATTGCACTTCCTTTGGCAGGTCTTCATATTTTCGACCAATTTTATTAACTATCTTTTCTAATTCATCAGGATCAAGGTTAAAAGGAACTATTCTTCTTGGTTTACGACCTTGACAAGAGCCAAGAGCCCAATCTTCCTTAGAAGGAATCCTTTCTTTTTGGAATTCTTTAAATTGGACCGGTTCCATCATTTGTCCTAATAATCCGTCTCCTAAAATCATGGCAGGATTACGATATTTATCCGCCAGATCAAAGGCCTTAATAGTAAGGTCTACCAGTTCCTGCACCGAGGAAGGAGCCAGAACAATTAGATGATAATCCCCATGTCCCCCGCCTTTAGTTGCTTGAAAATAATCACCCTGTGCCGGTTGAATAGAACCCAAACCAGGCCCTCCTCGCATCATATTAACAATCACACAGGGAAGTTCAGCACAGGCCAGGTAAGATATTCCTTCCTGTTTCAAACTAATCCCTGGACCAGATGAGGAAGTCATTACCCTACCACCAGCTGCAGCTGCCCCATAAACCATATTAATAGCTGCTATTTCACTTTCGGATTGAATAAAAGCAGCTCCCTCTATTTTTAATAAACGGCGTGCCATGTAGGCAGTTAGCTCACTCTGTGGTGTTATTGGATATCCGAAATAATAACGACATCCAGCATGAATGGCTGCCTCTCCAATCGCCTCATTTCCTTTCATTAATAATCTTTCCACCACCAATAATCCCTCCTTCTTAAATTTTTTTTAGAAAGTTATTTATACACTTCTAGAGCAACATCCGGACAGGTCATGGCACAAAAGGCACAACCATTACATTTTTCCGGATTTATTTGCTCAGCAGGATGATAACTCTTCTTATTAAACGACTTTGACATTACCATTATTTTTTGAGGGCATACTATGGTACATAATTCACAACCTTTACATCTTTCCTGGTCTATAATCACTTTTGCCATAAAAAAACCTCCTTATCTATTTTCCACATTTTCTAATAATTTATTTTCCTATTGTTTAATAAGTAAAAACTTTGCTCGTAAAAAAGCTAATTCAATTCATCCCAGGGTAATCTCATATAACGTTTAATTACCAAGATATTTTCAGTAAAACAATATGCACTTAATTTCTGATATAGGGACTGCTCAACCGTTAAATACCTGATAGGTAAATTAAGCTGTTTAGATACCTTCCTTACCATATCATGCCCTTTAGCAATTAATTCTATATCTGTTTGATCTCCTAAATTAGGATTACTAATTAAACCATTAACTTCTAAACGAGATGATTGTTCAATATCTCTTAACATCTTTTCTATCTCAGCACTATTTTTAGTAAAAGGACGGTAAGGATTAATGACCATATTCATCTGATACCCAGTATTTTTTAACACGGGGTAAAAACTGGCCAATGATTTTGCCCCAACTTCATCTCCTCCCGCATCAATAAATAATATTCGGTTGGAATCCTGTATTCTTCCTTTGATCTCAGGAGAAATTATGGGTAAATCAGCCAGGGCCAATTTTCCAGGAGGAGCAATTACTTCAATACCCATTTCTTTTAATTTTTCTCTCTTCTCTCTTAAACGAAAATAGGGATTTACGATATCCAGATCAACAATAATTACTTTTTCTTTGAGTTGCATGGCCTTTATTGATTGATTAATCACTATTTCTGTTTTTCCACTGCCAAAGCCTCCGGTATAAATAATTATTTCTCCCTTTAATATTCTCTTTCCTCCTCCTCTCCAGATAAGACCCGTAATGCTCCCTGAGCTAATGCTAACATTTCCTCTTCACCAGGATACACCATCACTAAGGAGATAAAACTTACCCGATCCTTTATCATTTCAACAACATAGTTAGAATGAGAAATGGCACCGGTTAAAACAATGGCATCAACACTTCCTTTAAGAACAGTAGCACTTTCTCCAATCTGTTTGGAAATCTGATAAGCCATTGCCTCTAAAATAAGTTTTGCCTTTTGATCCCCTTCTTTAATTTTCTTTATTACCTCTACCACACTATTAGTATTTAAATAAGCAACTAGTCCACCTTTCCCCTTAATCATAGCCATAATTTCACTTTGAGAATACTTACCAGAAAAACATAGTTGCACCAAATCCCCCGCTGTTACTGTTCCACTTCTTTCTGGAGTAAAAGGTCCCTCTCCATTTAGAGCATTATTAACATCAACTACTCTGCCTCTTTGATGTACCCCCACGGAAATCCCGCCACCCATATGAACTACGATAAGATTTACATCCTGATAATTTTCACCTAAATCAAAAGCTGCCCTTCGGGCTATTGCCTTTTGATTTAAGGCGTGAAAAATACTCTTTCTAGGAAGTTGGGGGATACCAGATAAGCGGGCAATATCTTCCATTTCATCAACTACTACCGGATCAACGATATAAGCAGGAATATTATTATACTGAGCAATCTGATAAGCTAAAGGGGCACCCAGATTGGAAGCGTGTTCACCATATATTCCCTTCTGTAGTTCATTTATCATCTTCTTATTAATGCGATAAGTACCACTGGGCAAGGGTCTTAATAAACCTCCCCTCCCTACTACTGCATCTATATTATTTATATCAATATTTTTCTTTTTTAAAAAATCAAGTATCACTTTTAATCTAAATTTATATTGCTCCATAATCTTATTAAAATTTTTTAATGATTCACTGGAATGCATTAAGGTTTCTGCAAATATTTCCGTTTCATTTTCAAAAAAAGACAATTTGGTGGATGTCGAACCTGGATTAATTACCAAAATATGATAAAGATTTCCCAAAAGTAATCCCCTTCCTAAATAATTTTTTTGTTATTTTGATATTTACTTATTAAAATAGCAAGGGCAATGGATCTTATTTTTGACAATGGATTATCAGAACGAGAAACTAAAACAACTGGAGCAGTAGTGCCCAATAAAACTCCGGCTGGTTCTGCCTCTGCTAAGTAAACAAGACTTTTAGCAAAGATATTTCCTGATTCTATTTCCGGAACTACAACTGCATCGACTTCTCCACTCACCGGTGATTGAATGCCTTTGCGTAATGCCGCATCTTTCGATATAGCATTATCAAATGCCAAAGGCCCATCTATTATACCACCCTCAATCTGTCCTCTCTCTGCCATCTTGGACAAACAGGCTGCATCAATAGTAGCTGGCATATCAGGATTAACTAATTCTAGTGCAGCCAAAATTGCTATTTTGGGAGTTTTAATTTCTAGACAATGACAAAAGTTAATTACATTTTGCACAATTTGTACTTTTTGTTCCAAGCTAGGAGCAATATTCATAGCACCATCAGTTACGGTAAGAAGTCGTTCATAGTTTTTTAACTTCAGAATATAGGCATGGCTTAATAACTGCTGGGTCCTTAATCCGATTTCTTTATCCAGAACTGCTTTTAATAATCGAGCAGTACTTAACATTCCTTTCATTAATAAGTCAGCTTTTTTCTCCCTTACTAACCTGACCGCAGTTCTGGCGGCTTCATCCTTATCTTGCTTATCAATAATTTCATAATTTTGAGGATTAATATTTAGTTCTTGACACACTTTAATAGTCTCTTCTTTATCCCCAACTAAGATACCATTAATTAATCCCATCTGCCTGGCTTGTTCCACTGCAGTAATAATATCTTCAGCCTGGGACACTGCCACCGATAGCCTTTTAGGGCCATAATGAATTGCCTTTTCTATAACTTCTTCAAATGATTTTAACATAATTAAAATTATCCTCCATAAACTTTAGCTTCTTCTTCCCCGGAAAGAACCCTTATAGCACCTAAAGCTAATGCTTTCATCTCTTCACTGCCGGGGTATATCAGAACCGGAGCAATAAATTCCACTCTTTCTTTTATCCAGTTAACAAAGGTATTTCCTAAAGCTCCCCTGTCTCTTGCTCCATTGCCGGTTATAACAATTCTATGAACCTTACCTTTCAGCACAGTTGCCATTTCTCCAATACTTTTAGCAATCTGATAAGCCATTGCTCTATATATTAATTCGGCCTTATGGTCACCTCGTGCTATTAGTTCTTCTACTTCCAAGGTATTGTTTGTTCCCAGATAAGCCACCAGACCACCTTTACCCATTATTTTGCGGCGCATATCATCCTGAGTATACTGACCAGAGTAGCACATTTTTATTAAAGCTTGCTCTGGCACACTACCAGTTCGTTCTGGAGAAAAGGGACCTTCGCTACTGGCATCATTAACATCAATCATTTTCCCACCACAGTGCGCACTTACCGATATCCCTCCTCCCAGATGAATCACAATTAAATTGAGTTCTTGATAAGATTTACCTATTTCCTGGGCAGCTCTTCTTGCAGCTACTTTCAAACTGAGTGCATGGGAAAGACTAACTCTTTCTATTTCTGGCATACCAGAGATGCGAGCAATTGGTTCCAATTCATCCACTGCTATTGGATCAACTATAAAGGATGGGATATTAACCTTCTGGGCAAGTTCATAAGCAATTTGAGCACCCAAATTAGAAGCATGTTCTATCCTGGGCCTTTCTCGTAATTCTTCTAACATAAGTTGGTTTATATAATAGGTCCCACTAGGTAAGGGGCTTAACGCTCCTCCTCTACCCACAATGGCATCAAATTCTGATAAGGATATTTTTTCTTGTTCTAAACATTGAATAATGAGTTGCTCTCTGAAATGATACTGGTCTGTGAGTTGTTTAAACCTCTTTAGTTCTTCAAAACTATGACCGATGGTTTCTTTAAAAAGTTCTTTTTCACCTTGAAAGATGGCTATAGCAGTAGAGGTAGAACCCGGATTGATTACTAATACTTTATAATAACCTTTTTCTTTATCCATCTAAACCTCCTAAAACATATTACTCTTATTAATTTATTAAAGCAACTTTTATGCCATCTTTAGAAATATTAATTCCCCAAATAAAAAAGACCTCTTTTTCTAAAAGGTCTTCTCCAATTTTTTACTTTTTTATTTATTTTTTTATATTTATATAATAAATTTATCTATCATCATTAAATTAGGGTCCTTCAAGAGGAGGGATTACCCTTGTGTATCTTTCATCTTATCAAATACATTTTTGGTTATATTTTGCACTATTATGCAAAATATTACATTTTCTACCAAATTATTATATCCCTTTTTCTTTTTTGAAGAATTTCTTTATTCGTATTAGGACATCCTTTAATTACCATATATTTATTTCAAAAAAAATAATAGTTAAAATTCTACTTACCTATCAGAGATACTCTTATCATTTCTTCTCTCTTTGAGAGAGTTTAGATATTGATTTTGTCTAATCACCTTGAAAATCATAAATTTTCTTAATTTGATATTTTTTCATTTTATAATACAAAGTCCTTAAACTGATACCTAAATATTGAGCAGTTTTTGGGCAATTTCCATTGAATATATTTAAAGTATTTATAATAATATTTTTTTCAGTCTCTCTCTTTATACTATTTAGACCTTCAGTAGTATTCTCAATAGTACTTGGCACCTTATCAACCAAAAATATTTTATCATCTTTCCTCTGTTGTCTTTTAAAACTGATAAATTCAGGTAGATGGATTTGTTTTAAAATATCCTCCTGCACCTTCATATTTATTACTGCTCTTTCCATGACATTTTCCAGTTCCCTTATATTTCCTGGCCAGGAATAATCTAATAGGAGGTTAATTACCTCTGAAGAGACCTCTTTAATATTTCGACCAAACTCTTGATTGCATTTCCTGATAATGTTTTGCACCAAAAGCGGTAGATCCTCTTTTCTCTCTCTCAAAGGTGGAATAAAGATAGGAATAACATATAAGCGATAATATAAATCTTCTCGAAAATGACCTTTTTTGACTGCCTCTTCTAAATTTATATTGGTAGCAGAAATAATTCTAACATCTATATCAATAGGCTCATTACTTCCAACCCTGACAATTTCCTTTTCCTGTAGTACTCTTAGTAATTTTGCCTGTAAATTTAAGCTCATCACACCAATTTCGTCTAAAAAAATAGTACCTCGATCGGCTTCTTCAAAGAGACCCTTGCGGCCTTTTTTACTGGCTCCAGTAAAAGCCCCACCTTCATATCCAAAAAGCTCACTTTCTAACAAAGTATCAGTTAAAGCAGAGCAATTAACCCTGATAAATTGTCTATTTTTCCTAGGACTGTGGTTATGAATAGCGTGGGCAAATAATTCTTTACCGGTACCACTTTCACCATACAATAAGACAGTAGCAGGGGTACTGGCTGCTTTGATAGCCTGTTCTTTAGCAATAATCATAGCCCTGCTCTTACCAACAATATCATCAAAGGTATATTTTGCCTCTAAATGACGTATTCTCTTTTTCACCTGATTTAATTCTTCAGTTAAATTTCTTATTTCAGAAAGATCATGGATTACTGCCACACTTCCTTTTAGCTTTCCTTCTACCATTACGGGAGCTACATTAACTAAAACTTCTTTTTTATTAGGACCTACCTTCATTCTTACTCCATGTACCGGCTGCCCAGTTTTTAATACCTTCATATGCATACTTTCTCCTTCGGCAATATCCACATTAGATGATTTTCCCAAAACATCCTTTTCTGTTAAACCTATCAACCTAGTATAGGCATCATTGACTAAGGTATGTATTCCCTTCTCATTTACTACTGAAATGGCATCATCAGTAGAGTTGATAATGGCCTTTAAAGTGCTTAAAATTTCTTTCTGTTTACTGATTTCCTTAAGAAGGGAATCATTAATATTTATTCTGTTATCTCTCATCCTCTACTACCACTTCTTTAATAACATTTTTCTAGCATGTTCAATACTAATGGAACCATATTTTTCTCCGTCCAGCATTCTGGCAACCTCGTAAAGTTGCTCCTCACCAACTAATTTCTTTACTGTTATGTTAGTTTTATTTTGAGATACGTATTTATTAATAAAAAGATGCTGATGGGCTTGGCAGGCTATTTGAGGTAAATGAGTAACCGCTATTACCTGATGGTCTTGGGTAATTTTGGCTAATTTTTGAGCAATAACTTCTCCCAAACGAGCACCAACACCACTGTCAATTTCATCAAAGATCATGGTAGGTATTCGATCTGCCTTGCTCAATATTGATTTTAGACCTAACATGATCCTGGAAACTTCTCCTCCTGATACTATATCAGTTAAGGGTTTTTCTTTCTCCCCAATATTTGTGGAGATAAAAAATTCAACTCGGTCAATTCCCTTCTTAGTTACCTTGAGAGGCCTATCTCCGATTTTAATACCATGCTCATCTTCCTGCTCCTTAATTTGAATAATAAAATTGCTATCTTTCATATTCAACTCAGCCAATTCTTTTACAATCTCTTTTTCTAATTTATCGGAAATCAATCGACGTTGGCTACTTAATTCTAAAGATAGTTGGCCTATCCTTTTTTCATCTTCTTCTATCTCTTTTTCTAATTTTTCAATCTTTAGCTGATCATCTTCCAAAGAATTTATCTGCCCTTGTAAAGTATCATGGTAAATCAGTATCTCTTTGATTGGGGAGTCATATTTCTGTTTTAGATGATTGATTAGATTTAAACGGTCTTCCAGTTCTTGTAGTTGATAAGCATCAAAATCAATTTTATCTTTATATTCTATAATCTGAGCGGCTATATCTTCTATTTTGAATTTTATATCCGTTAATTGTTCTTTAATATGTTCTATATTTTTCCCCAGCATAGAAATATTACTAAAATGGCTAATAACCCTGGTCAGCATATCATATATTGACAATTCTCCTTCGTTACTACCTTCAAAAAGAGCAGTATTAGCCATTTCCATAATTTCTTTTATTTTTGCCTTATGTCTTATTATGTGCATTAAATCTTCTATTTCTTCATCTTCCCCTTCTTTTAAATGTGCTTGTTCAATTTCCTGAACTTGAAATTGTAAATAATCCCTTTTAGAAAGTAGTTCAGAACGTTTCTGTAAAAGTTGATTCAGCAATTTTGTTTTTGATTGCCATTGACTAAAGTAATTTTTTAATTGATCTTTTTTTTCAAAAAAGGATCGATTGCCAAAATTATCTACAAAATCGATATGATATTCAGGATTTAATAATGATTGATGGCTATGCTGGCCATGTAAATCAATTAAATAATTTCCCATAGTTTGAAGTAGAGAAAGAGTAACTAAGTGGTCGTTAATGAAGCATTTGCTTTTCTTGGTGGGATGAATCTGTCTTCTTATAATTAACTGGCAGTCATCGAGGAGAATATTACCAATTTTCTCTAATTCTAATAATTGTTTTTTGGTTAGAGAATCTAGAAAAAACAATGCTTCTACTTCTAAAAAATCTGCATTATCTTTAATCCAATTTTCATTTACTGGTGCTCCTAAAATAGTATTTATCGCTTCCACAATCATCGATTTTCCTGCCCCAGTCTCTCCAGTAATGACATTAAGTCCCCCCTCGAACTCAACAGTTAATTCATCAATTAAAGCAAAATTTTTAATTTTCAAGTAAGAAAGCATGAATTAAAACACCTACCGTTTTCCAAAAATTAGTAAATGACTCTTCCACTCCACTTTAATTTTTTCCTCAAAATAGCATAAAAACTTTTACCAGGGAAGGTTACCAGCTGTGTTTTGTATTTTGATTTTTTAATTACTATCACATCATTTTCCTCTAAGTCAAAACCTTCTTGACCATCAACCGTTAACATAACATCTTGACTCTTTGATCGTACAATAATCTTAATAATATCATTATGATGGATAACCAAAGATCTTGCCGATAGGGTATGAGGACAGATAGGAGTGAGAATCATAGTTTTTAAACTAGGATAGACAATGGGACCTCCCGCAGAAAGAGAATAGGCTGTGGAACCAGTCGAAGTTGATACCACCAATCCATCAGCCGCATATTGAATGACATATTCTTCATTAATAAATGTCTCCAGATTAATTAATCTGGCAAATAATTTTTTTGCTACCACTATATCGTTAAGACTATAAAATTTACTTTCCTTCTTCCCTTTTCTGGTAATATAACCAGAGAGCATCATCCTCTCTTCAATTTGATAATTATTTTCTAAAATACTTTTAAGATAACAATCTAACTCTGGTACACCAATCTGGGTTAAAAAACCAAGCCCACCCAAATTTACCCCACAAATTGGAATACCATGTGGTGATGCAATTCTGGCTGCTCTTAGTAAGGTACCATCCCCACCTAAAGAAAAGATTATATTTAACTTTAAATCTTTATAAGGAGCAGTGAGAAGGTTAATTTTTCCTGAATCTTTTAATAACATGGCAATATTTTTCGAAATAAAAACATCAATATTATTATCCCATAAACAATTAATTAGTTTTTGGGTAACTTCCAGGAAATTATCTTTCTCTTCATTAACAATAATACCAGCCTTTTTTATTTTCATTTTCTTCACCTTACCTCACTAAATACATGCCAAGTAAAGCAATCAAAGCCCCTAAGAGAAAAAATATGATATTCTCAATTAACCGAGAATGAAAGTATGGTAACAGAAATTTAATCTCTGAAAATTTCTTGGTTTCCATGTCAAAAAGGATTATACCATATGGTTGATAAGCCAAAAAATATTCTAACAATTGCCTTCTGGTCTCCCTGTTGGTAATATGACTATTCTGAGAACCACTCTTTACTTCCACTACATAGGTCCGACCATTCTTTTTTACCAAAAAATCAATTCTTATTTGATAACGATGACGCGTTGTGCCAGCTTTTATAATTAGAGGTCTACTTTGTTGTCTTTCTATAATTTTAAAACCATTTCTCTTTAACCACTTTTCGGCTTTTTGTTCAGCACGCTTACTGATTGCTGCTCTTTTTTTGGCTTGTTTACTATTAAGCAAGTTTTTTATTTTCAGATATAGAAAGAGAGATAGAATTCCTCCTAGTAATAAAATAACGATACTAAGATATAAATCTCTACTTCGACTGATAAAAAACAATGACCATACACCTGAAAATGAATTAAAAGTTAACTTAGAACAACATAAATTTATGGGATTTCTTTAAAAAAAATTTGGGCATCTGCTACTCTTTGCTTAATTAAATTCCAATCTATAAATTCATTTTCTCCTTTATTTTTTATTAAATAAATAAAATACTCAATATTACCAGGTGAATTCTTAATGGGCGAAAAAGTAATATTTACAAATTTAAAATCATTTAATGTTTTTTCTATCAACCGAACAATTGTCTTTTCCTGAATATCGGGGTCATCTACAATGCCACCTTTTTTAATGTATTTCCTCCCTGCTTCAAATTGTGGCTTTACCAAAGCAATAACCTTACCTTTCGGTTTTAACAATCCTAACAATACGGGAAATACTTTTTCTAAAGAAATAAAGGAAACATCGACAGTAGCTAAATCAAATTGAAATCCAAATTGCTCTTTATCCAGATATCTTATATTTGTTTTTTCCAAATTTACTACTCTTTTATCATGGCGTAAATTCCAATCAAGCTGACCATATCCTACATCAACACAATATACTTTTCTAGCACCATGTCGTAGGAGACAATCAGTAAATCCACCAGTAGAGGCTCCTACATCTATTACTATATTCCCTTTTACCTCAACATTAAATTCAGATAGTGCTTTCTCCAGTTTATATCCACCCCTACTAACATAATGGTTATCTATCGTCTCAACAGTTAAGTTACTATCCACCTCGCATCTGGTACCGGCTTTATTTACTATTTTCCCATCCACTTTAACCAGGTTAGCCATGATATATCTTTTAGCCTTCTCCCTGGAGTCTATTAGCTTTTTATCAACTAACAATTTGTCTAAACGTTCTTTTTTTACCATATTTACAATACTTTTACAGAATAAATAGTAAACAGCAAAATATTATCTTCTAAACCAGCTTTCATCCCTTTCCAGAGGAGTACTAATATCTATATGTCCAACTAAAGTTTCACTACTATCTCCATCAATAAGTATTTGGACCTTATTGATTTCCGGAAATGAGGTTAAAGTTAGGACCAGGGAATAAACCGTTAATAATTCTCCAGTACTTCCGCCGGGATGATCATCTCTTAATTCAGAAGAAAGGTCAATATAAGCAATTCCATCACTAATATACAAGGCGTTAACTCTGGTAGTAGGTGGAATTGTGGGGTAAAGATTGGCTTGAGCAGGACCTTTAATTAGTTCTACAACAGCCTGTTTGGCAATTTCTCCAGTCTTATTTATTTTTCTATATTCTGGTATTAAATATTGGGCATTTTCATCAGAAAAATATAAAACTATTTCCTCTTCCCCTATCTCAATAGGAAGTTTTTCTTCTTTAATTTCCTCTATTTTTTCCTCAATTTCCGGCTTTTCTTTCTCAATAAATAATGGGATTATGAATTTTTGAACTAAAAAGAAGATAATTATCAGTAAAAATATTAATATGATTAAGTTTATTGTTGATTTCCAGATATTTTTTTTCTTATGCCTTCTTCTGGCCATTGCTATCCTCTATTTATATATTTTCAGGTATATTACTAACATATTCTTTCACTGCTTCACTAAGTGCTTGGGCCACCTTTTCTCTAAACTCTGGAGTTTTTAATAATTTTTCCTCATTTGGATTGGAGATAAAACCCACCTCTATCAACACTCCAGCCATATTTAGTCCTTTTAAAACGATAAAGGGAGCTTGTTTAATACCTCTATTATCTAAACCGGTATGTTGCACTAATTTTTTCTGAACTATATCAGCAAAATCCAGACTAAAACTAATACTGGCACTTTCTTCCAAATCAGCAATAATCTGATTCAGAATATCATCCTCATAATGATAAAATTGGCTTGCTCTATTTTCGCGATCGGCAACATCTTTTGCCGAGGCACCAATATAACGAGAATTTAAAACATAGGTCTCAATTCCCCGAGCAGTAGATGAACCTTTCTGTATAACTGAATTTGTATGTATACTAATAAAGGCAATTGCTTCTTTCTGTACTGCCATTAATGGTCGGTCTTCTAAGGGGACCTCAATGTCCTTTTCTCGAGTCAGATATACGGTAAAGCCATCATTTTGTAATTTATTTCTTAGCCTTAAGGCAATATCCAGTGCTACCTCTTTTTCCTTAAGTCCTGATGGCCCAATAGCTCCAGGTTGACTACCACCATGTCCCGGGTCAATTACTACTATATGCTGGTCCTTTATTCTTTCAGCTATGGTCTCCTTTGGAATTTCAGGCTGAGAAATTACCCTACTTTCACCGGTAGTCTTAAAGATATCTACCACTATACGATCTGGTGAAGACAAATCAAAAACCTGAAATTCATATTTTTCTTGAAGGTCAATTACTATACGAACAGTATCCTGGGTAAACTGCCCCATCCTTACTCTCCTGACCAATAAATCTTCCAGTTGAATTTCTTTTTGTTCTTCAGAAAGCTGGCTAAGAGAGGCCTCTACATCAACTACAATTCGGTCAGGATCAGTCAAGGTAAAAACTTGATAAGGGCTCTTCTCAGATATATCGATAACTATCCTGGTTTTATCTGGGTGAGTGTAGTGTCTAATAGCAGTCACCATTGGTTTGTGACTGGTAATTTTTATTTCTTGACTGCTTTTATCCTCCTCAGCTTCTACCCCAGTTAATAATCGGACTACCTCTAAGGGTATCATTACTCTATTCTCTACAATAGTCGGGGAATTTTCCAAAGATATTTTCTTTTTATTAACTTCTGCTTCTGGAACATCTATTACTAAACTAACCTCTCGACTACCCAAATAGAGATTTAGCAATTTCAAGGCTGGAAACCAGGTTATTCTACCTCCTAAGGCTTCCACAATATCTCTTGCGGGAAGGTATATTTGACCATTTATCAAAACTGGTGGTACATTAGTATCTAGAATATTGCCATCTAAATTTATTTGAACATCATTTTGCTCTGCCCAACAGTGTTCATATGGTATAAATGGTATAAATAATGTTAAAAGAAAAAATAAAATGGCTAAGGTACCAGCATCAATTTTTTTCATTAAGTTATTTTTCTATCCTCCTGGATTAAATATCTATTCATTATTACTTTTATAGTAGCAGCAAGTGGTATAGCAAACAATACTCCTAAAAAACCTAACAGACCACCAAATATTAATATCGAAAAAATAATGGTCAGGGGATGTAGTCCTAATTCTTTGCCCAATATCTTGGGATTTAACCATAATGCCTCCAGCTGGTTTACCCCCACAAACAAAAGAGTAACCAGGACAATAACAGACCATGGCTTCCCCATTACAAAAAATAAAGACAAAACCCATCCTACAATAGGACCGAAATAGGGAATTAAATTTAGTATACCTGATACCAAGCCAATGATTAGATAGAATTTTACTTTTAGCAGAAAAAGACCAATGGCAATTAAAGCTCCTACAATAAAACAGACTATAAGACGACCACGGATAAAATGACTCAATATTTGATCAATTTCCATCACCATCTCACGAAATTCTTTCCTATTTGCCGGTGGCACAAATATTAATAGATTTTCCTTGAAAAGATCCATATCCATCAAAAGATAGTAGAGGGTAAGAGGCACAATAATCACCCCAAAACCAAATTTAGTAACAAAAGAGGATAAGGTAAATATTGCAGTCTTAGAAAAGGATAATATTCCCTTTTGTAATTCTGAAAAAATATCTTGCAGAAATGCTTCTAGGTTTTCTGAATCGGCAATCCTGTCAAACAAGGGTTCCAAAGAAAGAAGTATATTTTGATAAGTGGATAGTATATCAGGAATTTCTCGATATAATTCATTGAATTCATTAATAGTCTTAGGAATGATAAAAAATATCACTAAGGTGGCAAAGGCTATAATTATAGCTAAAATTAGTAACACCGATAAAGATTTTTTTACACCTTTCTTTATTAGAAAAGCATGTAGAGGACCAAAAAAATAGGCTAAAAATAAAGCTAAAATAAAATATATTAAAATCAAACTGAGCTTATTGGCAATGAAGTAAAAAAATATTATGCCAATAAAAAAACCAATTAAAAACTTACTCTGTCTATCTTTTATTAAATCCAATATCTGTGTTCCTACTTCTTAATTTATTATGTTCTTTGATAAATTATCTCTGTATATTTTATATCAGATTTATATAGATTAATCAATCACTCCTCAAGATAGGTAATAAGTGTAGGAAATCAATCTAATTTGGTTTTTAATTTTAGTTAAGAAAATCTAAAATAAAAACCCGATTGACTATTCGGGTATTTTAGAATGGTGGAGGCGGCGAGAATCGAACTCGCGTCCAGAGAATCGTTAGTAAGAAATACTACGAACGTAGTCTATGTTTTACTTTTCGCGTTACTTAACTCCCATAGACCGGATTTAAGTAACACTAGCTCCTAATTTTTCTCTATATCAATCGGAGCAGTTGATATAGATAGCCGATAATATATTACACCTGTGAAAAGCTTACCGACAAAACTTCTCACAGATGAGCAGCCTATATTAAGCTGCTAATGCCAATTCGTTATTGTTGGCAATTATTGTTTTTCCCAGTGTTTTACGAGGACCAGGAACCTCGGCTCGCATTTCTTACCTCTGTCTTCCCTGTCGATACCTATCGCCCCCATATTTTACTTTTTAATTCCCTCTCTGCTTCTCTCTGTATTGTTTTCTGAGTTAACTCCCTTCTTTTATCATAAAGCTTTTTACCTTTTGCCAGGGCAATCTCCAGTTTGGCATAACCATTTTTAAAATATAACCGTAAAGGAACTATTGTTACACCTTTAGTATCAATCTGACCTTTTATCTTAGCCAGTTCCCTACTACTCAAAAGAAGTTTTCGGTCTCTTTTTGGTTCCAGGTTAAATCTATTTCCAAACTGATAAGGAGCAATATGCATATTGATAATATACAATTCATTTCCCCTAAACTGGGCATAACTTTCCTTAATACTAACCTGATTATTTCTAATTGATTTAACTTCGGTCCCCTTTAAAACAAGACCAGCTTCATAGCTTTCTAAGATATGATAATCATGCCTAGCCTTACGGTTTACAGTAACAACCTGATATTTTTCTCTATCCTTCTCTGACATCTAATTGACCTTTTAAGTTAATATTATTATAGCATATTCCAATCTTTTTTGCTATTAAAAAATAGTTAACGATAACTGAAATCCTAAAACAATATATTCAGGGGAAGTTTCCCCTGACAACCCCTCAAATCAAAATGGTTTTCATTTATTGGTTCTCAGTTTTTAGACCAAAGATATAGGCATAATAGTATGAGATTGCCATGCCCTTCTTCTAATTAACCTTAAGGTAATATTTATCACCCTCACCTTACCTCTCCCTTCTAAGGGAGAGGGATATGGTACTAGTATATTATATTCTCTAATTAAATATAAAGGTTTTTAAGAATATCGAAATTGCCTGGTAATTCCGATATTCAGGGGAAGTTTCCCCTGACAACCCCTCTCTTATTAGTATTAAGTATATAGTGTAAATTTCAGTTAAAAAATAAAGAAAATACTATTCCAAGAAATGCATATTGTGTCTTTCTAAATTCTTTATAACAAAACAATTCCTTAATCTTGAGGTATCAGAATTATTGAAATTCCGATACCTCAAGATAGATAGCATGATGCTATCCTGCCGCTCTGCGTAATCTATCCATGATAGCCCTTCCTAATCCTCTGTTTTCAAAATTTTCAGATATTATTACCTGACACTTTTGCTCATCTAAGGCTCTTAACTGGGCATATAAATTATGAGCACAGGCTTCTAGGTCTTGCGACTCACCAATAATTTTAACTAGAAAGCCCGGGTATTTTGCTGAATTTTCCTTACTGGCGATTATCCCTACCTTATTACCATTATTTTTATACTGTAAAGCAAGTTCCCATATTTTTTGGGTCATTCCTTCTTTTTCATTATCTACCAATATTAATTTAGCTTGGGGAGCATAATGTTTATTAAACATCCCAGGCGACTTTTTTACTGTTCTACTTTCAGTAGCTATAATAATATCTGAAGTTATTTCTTCTAATCTTTCCAAAGTAACACCACCCAGACGTAATATTTTCAAAGGAAATTCAGTAACATCCAATACAGTAGATTCAACTCCTACCATAGTTTCCCCACCATCAATAATTATTGCTACCCTTCCCTTCAAATCCGCTATAACATGTTGTGCCTTGGTAGGACTGGTACGACTGAATATATTAGCACTAGGAGCAGCAATAGGTCTCTTAGCTTCTTTAATTAACCCCAGGGCTACCTGATGATTAGGTATACGAATGGCTACAGTATCCAATCCAGAGGTTACCACATCTGGAATTATTTTACTCTTCCTCATAACCATAGTTAATGGTCCGGGCCAGAATAATTGGCCTAAAGTTTTGGCAATCTCCGGAAATTCTTCAACCAAATCTATAACCTCTTCCCAAGTGCTAACATGGACAATTAGGGGGTCCTGAAAAGGTCTATTTTTGGCTTGAAATATTTTCAAAACCGCATTAACATTTAAGGCATCAGCACCTAATCCATATACAGTTTCGGTTGGGAAAGCAACCAGTTTTCCATCCCTAATTGCTTGACCAGCTTCTTTTAATTTTTCTAAGTCAATCTTATTTGGATTGATTTTTATTATTTTGGTATTTATCATTGTATTCAAGATATTCAGGGGAGTATCCCCTGAAACCCCCTGCATTAACATAAAAGTATTACTTTATCACCCTCACCCTTCCCTCTCCCNNTGGTGTAAAAATATATTGTTTCTTACTTATCTAAAAAGAGTATCTTATAGTATCGGAATTTTTTTTGAAATTCCGATACTAAAATCTATCCATATTTATATCTTTTTCACCATGCTAAAAAGAGCAGGAAAACCTGCTCTTTTCTTTACACTATTTATTTATATTTCCAAGATATTTAAGGGGAATCCTTCCCCTTGAGATCCCCTGTAATAACTTCCGACTAGCAACTATATATTTAAACGATATATATTATACTACGTAATACGATATACCATTTTTGTCATTGCGAGGAGCAAAGCGACGAAGCAATCTCATCCACTTATACCCGCATCTTTTATCTGAAAACAGTTAACTGCAAACTGATAACTATTTATATTATCTTGTTTTACCAACAAGATATGGTGGCGCAAGGGGGAATTGAACCCCCGTTTGCTGATTGAGAGCCAGCTGAATTAACCACTATTCGATTGCGCCATCTTATATTTTATATGGCTGAGGGAGGTGGGGTCGAACCACCGCTCCCAGATCCAGAGTCTGGTGTCCTACCACTAGACGATCCCTCAGTATTTCCCTTTTAATAAAAACAACACTATTATTTTACAACATATTTCTAAACGGTCAAATAATTATGATAAAAAGTGAAATATTTTTCCTGAATTATATATTTTTTTTCTCTTTTTCCGCTAATTTCTTTATTACTCTCTCCAGACGAATTATACTTTTCTCTTTTCCCAGTACCTCCATTATAGCAAATAGACTGGGGCCTACTGTTTTACCAGAAAGTGCTACCCGAACCGGATGAATAATTTGCTTTCCTTTTAAATTCAGCTCTTCTGCCACCTCCCTTACTACTTTCTCAATATTTTCTTCATTCCATTCGTCTATCTGTTTAAGCCTTTCCACCAGCTGCCATAAGATGTTCCCTACCTCATCCTGCTCTAATATCTGGACTGCTTTCTCTTCTATGGTAAAATCTTCGGTAAAAAAATAGTCTCCATATGCTAAGAATTGTCGGAAATTTTTCACTCTACTTTTCATCAGTGCAACAACTTTTTTTAACCAGCTATCCTGTTCGCTATTTAAAGGTGTACTTAGGAATCCCTCTTCCTCTAAATAGGGAATCAACATCTCTTTATACTCATCATCAGACATCTTTTTTAAGTATTCACTATTAAACCAATTAAGCTTCTCCATACTAAAAATAGCTGAATGTCTGGATACTTTTTCTAAAGTAAAATGCTTTATCAATTCTTCGATACTAAAAATTTCCTGGTTAGTTCCGGAAGACCAACCCAAGTGAGCAATATAATTAACCACCGCTTCCGGTAGAAACCCCATTTTCTGATATTCTATAACTGAGGTAGCGCCATGACGCTTACTTAATCTAGTATTATCAGGACCCATAATCATTGGGATATGGGCAAATTCCGGTAGAGTTTCTCCCAAGGCTTGATAAATAACAATCTGTTTGGGAGTATTGGAGATATGGTCATCTCCACGCATAACCAGTGATATTTTCATTAAAATATCATCAACTACTACTGCAAAATTATAGGTGGGGATCCCATCTGATTTTACTATCACAAAATCACTGAGCAATTGGCAATCAAAATTCATTTCACCTTTTATTAAATCATGTACCATTATTCTTCTATCTGGCATCTTTAAACGGATTGCCGGTTTTCTTCCCTCTTTTTCGAAATCTTTCTTATCAGCTTCACTTAAATTAAGACATCGACGGTCATAAATTGCTGGTTTACCCTCCGCTAATTGCTTCTTGCGTCTTAAGGCCAGTTCTTCTTTACTACAATAACAATAATAAGCTCCCCCACTTGCTAATAATTTAGTAACATATTGTTTATAAAAGTCAAGCCTCTGCATCTGAAAGTAAGGACCATACTCGCCACCCTTTTCTGGACCTTCATCCCAATCCAGACCAAGCCATCTCAATCCATCTAAGATAGCATTTACCGCTTCCGGAGTAGACCTTAGAGTATCTGTATCTTCAATCCTTAAAATAAAGGTGCCGCCATAATGCCTGGCATAGAGCCAATTAAATAATGCTGTTCTTGCTCCCCCAATATGCAAATATCCTGTGGGACTGGGAGCAAATCTGACCCTGATGTTTTTGTTCTTATTCTCCATGTTTCCTCCCGGGCTATAATTTTTTAGATCATCTGGTCTTTGATATTTTTCTGATATTTCTTTTTTTATCTAACTTAAATTCCCTTATTCTAGTAATTCCTCTAATTTTACAATTTCTATGCCCTCTGCTGGAAAAGTTAAATAAGTTTCCATTAACATGTCAATAGTATTACAGTAAGGATGTCCAATAGCAATAGCACTACCATATTTTAAAGCAAATTCCTTCAAGACATCTATCTGGTTACCAATATAATCAATATCTTGCTCATTATCTAAAAAAACAGTGCGCTGGGCAGTCTTGATGCCCATTTCCCTGCTTAATTGATAACCAACCGAATCTGGACTGGTCATACTATCAATAAAGTATAAATTTTTTTCTTTTATTTCGCTCAAAATAATTTTCATTATATCTCTATTTTCTGTTATTTTGGAACCCATATGATTACTTACACCACTTACATAGGGAACATCCTGCCAATTTGCTAAAAATTTAGCTCTAATCTCTTGCTCACTCATGGTGGAAAATATGGCGCCTTTACCTGGATCAACATTTGAATTATGAGGTTCCATAGGTAAATGTAATAATACAGTCATCCCCTTTTCCTTCGCCAGCTGGGCAACATATCGAGAATAAGGTAAAAAGGGCAATACAGAAACAGTAACTGGAAAATTCAAATTCATAATCCGATCAGCCATTTCCTTCTGATAACCCATATCATCAATTATAATAGCTACCTTAGCTTTCCCCTCTTCTTTCTTTCTTTCCTCAACAAATCGATTAAATAACTGTAATTCTTTATCTTTCTGGTCAATAAGGTCGTATAAAAAAATAGTTTTTTCTTTCTCTACTAATTGCTTATCTCTTACTAAAAGTGATTCTTCCCCAGACTTATTATTTCCTAAAGTATAATTTTCACTTTTATTATCATTCCAGTTTATAAATATTCCTATCAGCAATAATAAAATAATAGAGAGCAAGACAGAATAACCATAATTCCAAAATTTTTGACTCATCACTATCTCTCATCTTTCTCATCTACTGAGCTTTTATTCTTTCTTCCAACAATATATCAATTGCCGCTTTTAATTGTATATCCTCTTCCTGTTCTTCTTCAATAGGAATAATAATATCCGGTTTGATACCAATATTATTAATAATTCTTCCTTTAGGAGTATAATATTCAGAAGTAGAAATAGTTATGGCAGAACCATCGGATAGAGGATAAACTTGTTGTACCAATCCTTTTCCAAAAGATTGTTCCCCCATAATAATACCACGACCGTAATCCTGAATTGCTCCTGCTACAATTTCCGAAGCACTGGCACTTCCTTTATTAATTAATAGTACCAATGGCCAATCTGGATATTTATGGCCATAAGATTTATAACTCCTGGTTAAATCATTTCTACCTTTAATCTGAACAATATCACCTTCTCTAATAAACTGGCTGGCTACCTCTATTGCTGATTCTAAGAGCCCACCAGGATTATTTCTTAGGTCTAATATTATTCCCTCTAATGGTATTTCTTTAAAATTATTTAAAACTTCCTTTAATTCTGGTGCAGTATTGGCATTAAAAGTAGAAATTCGAATATAGCCAAGTTGTTCATCCTCTAATAATTTTTCTTTAACAGCATCTACAGTAATGGTATCTCTTATAATGGTAATTTCTAATAAATCTTCTATATTTTCTCTCTTAATGGTAAGGGTAACCGGTGTCCCCTTTTCTCCCCGTAAAATATTAACTGCTTCATCTAAAGTAATACCTTTGGTTGATTCCCCATCAATTTTCATAATCTTGTCATTAGCTTTAATGCCAGCATGATAAGCAGGGGTATCCTCAATGGGGGAAATTACGGTTAATTGTTCATCTACAATGGTTACTGTAATACCTAAACCATCAAAATGACCCATAAAAATATTCTCCTGTTCACGTTGAAAACTTATTGGGTCCAGGTACCGCGAATAGGGATCATCTAATTCTAATAACATCCCCTTAATAGCCCCCTCTACTAACTTGGTTATAGGAATGTCTTTTTTAATATACTCGCTTCTGACAATGCTCAAGGCTTCCAAAAAAGGTTCTAGATCATTTAAAATACTGTCATCCTGGGTTTCTGCTATATTAATATTTAGATGAGTTATAAAAAATAGACTACCTATAATAATTCCAACAATAATAATAGTTTTTGTTAATCGTTTCATATTATCAACCCCTAATTCTTATTAATTACAGTAAAAATAAACATCTTAAATCCTAAACTATAGCCAGTCGAAGGGATTTACTGGTTTTCCTTCCACCCGAACCTCAAAATGAAGCCGTGGGGTGGGAACGCCTCCACTGGTACCAACCTGGCCAATAATTTGCCCTTTGGATACCTGTTCATTCAATTTAACCATCACCTTAGCCAGGTGGGCATATAAAGTGACTACATTCCCACCATGGTCTAAAATTATGATATCTCCATAACCTTTGACATTACCAATATAAATAACAGTTCCAAAACTGGCAGCTCGAACAGGCTCACCCATAGGAGCACTTATATCAATACCAGAATTAAACACATAAGCATTTAAATCTGGTTGCTTTTGTTGACCATAATTGGAAATTACTGAACCCTTCAAAGGGAGTTGAAAAATCCCCTTCTTAGGCTGTAAAGTAACTTCTTTTCTAGTAGTTTCAGTCATTCCTGGTTGTTGTTGCTGTGATGATTTTTGATCTTGCTTAGCCTTTTCTCTTTCTCGATAAGCTATCTCAATAATCTCCTTTATTTCTGCTGAAGATTTTTCTAATTCTTTCAATACTGCCAATTGTGCTTTTCTTTCTTCTTCAATTTTAGCCAGATATTTATTTTTGGCATCTCGGGACATCTCGATATTCTCTTTTTCTTTTGCTATTTCCATCTCTAGCATCTTGGTAATTTCTCTTTTGTTATAAAGACTATCCCTTTGCTTTTTTACCAGTTCAACTTGCTCATTAATCTGTTTTACAATATCAGCATCATTTACTAATATCTGCTCTAAATAGCGATATCTATTTAAAAACTCTGCAAAATCTTTACTATTCATCAAAACTGCCAGAAAATTAATATTATTATATCGGTAGAAATTTTTCAATCTATTTTCAAAAATTATTAACTGTAAATCAAGTTTGCCCTGTTCTATCTCTAATTCCTCTTCCAATTTGGCTATCTCTTTTAAAGTATTATCATAAGTTATTTTTGCCGCCTGCAGTTCTTTTTCAGCTGCGGTAAGTAATTCTTGTATTTTTTGTAAAGACTTTTGGTAGTCTACTTCTTCCTGTTTTAATCGTTCTATTTCTTGCTGAATTTCTTTTTTGCGTTGCTCTATTTCATTTAATCTTTTTTGTTGTTGTTCAATATTAATTTCTTGTTCAAGAGCAATACTATTTACTATAGATATCATAATAGTTAACAGAATAGAAGTAATAAAGATAATCGTTAAAAAATATTTTTTTGTTTTTTTATTAAATATTCTTTTCATAATTCCTCATAACTAATTTTTCTTAAAGAAAGCATACTACCAAATACTCCAATAAAGATACCCAGTAATACCAGAATGATATCTATTTTTATGATAAACTCTTGTTCCAAACTTATAGGAAGAAAAGGAATAATCATTTTAGCTTGCTCTACATAATATAAATAGGCTCTTCCTAATATAAAAATTGCCATAAGGGAAGAAAGTAACCCTTTCAAAAACCCTTCTATGATAAAGGGCCATCGGATAAACCAGCTGGTTGCCCCTACTAATGCCATAATTTCTATTTCCTGTTGTCGAGAATGAACGCTAATCTTTATTACGCTAAACATAATAAGGATAGCAATAAAAAGTAACACTAAAATAATTGCTAAGCCAGTTTTACGAACAAAATCAAACACTAATATTAGATTTTTAGTTAACTCACCACCATAATTAACCTCTTCGATTTCACTATATTGACCCAATTGCAAGGCTATCTCTGCAAGATACTTGGTATCAGTCACCGTAACTTCTAGAGAAGAGGGAAGTGGATTCCCTGGAATACCAGCTAATATTTCTTCATGTTCTTTTAAATCTTCTTTTAATTTTTGTAGGGCATCTTCCTTGGAAATATAATGAACCTCTTTTACCCCCGGTAACTCGCTGGTCTCTTGAACTAATTTCTTGATTACCTCTTCGGAAAGATTATCTTTCAAATAAGCAACGGCAATCAATTGTGACTCTATATCAGCAATAAAATTATCAATATTAAAAGAGATGATTAGAAAAATCCCCACGATGATCAGAGCAGCAGTTAAACTAATTATAGTAGCTAAACTCACGACCATATTTTTTTTAGCACTAAGAAAGGCTTCTTTGATATAAAAAAGGATATTTCTAAGCATTACTGAGAATAGATTCCTTTCTTTGTATCAGAAACAACTTCTCCCTGTTCTAATCTGATAACCCTTTTTTGTGCTTTGTCAACCATTAATTTATCATGAGATGCTACTACCACTGTAGTTCCCCAAACATTAATTTTGAATAATAATTTCATTATTTCCCAGGAAGTTTCTGGGTCTAAATTTCCGGTTGGTTCATCAGTTAATAGTATTAGAGGATGGCTTACTATGGCTCTTGCTATACATAGTTTTTGTTGTTCCCCTCCAGAAAGCAGATGAGGATTAGTATTTTTCTTATGAGAAAGCCCAATAATATTTAGTATTTCATTTACTTCTTTTTTTATGATAGCATTCTTAGCGCCTACCACTCTTAAACTGAATGCTACATTCTCAAATACATTTCGATCATAAAGAAGTTTAAAATCTTGAAATACCACTCCAATCTCCCTTCTTAAATAAGGAATTAAGGAGGGTTTTAATCTAGATAAATTAACACCATCGACAATCACCTGACCTTTGGTAGGCAGGATCCCCCGATAAATCAATTTTAAGAAGGTTGTTTTACCGGCACCGGTTGGTCCTACCAAAAAAACAAAATCCCCTTTCTTAATGTGAATATTAATATCCCACAAAGCATGTATTTTGTTAGGAAAAGTCTTGAAAACATGAAACATTCGTATCAAGTATCTTTTTTATTCCTCCCTGCTTCTAAGATATTTCTGCTCAATAAATTCCTTTAACATATTACTGGACATGATTGCCTTCTTTTGAAATTGTTCTGTTGCTGAATTCAAAATTGATTTAATTTTTTCCTGATTATCTCTAATATATTCTATCTTATTATTCACATTTTTTACAGTTAATTGATTCATATTTAACAATAATTCAGGAAAGCCTATGGAGTAAATATAATTCCTTACTTTGGGGTCATAGTCTAGGGCTAGAAACGGCTTATTATTTATGGTGGCAAAAATAAGGGCATGAAACCTCATTCCAATTATTAAAGAGAGGTGAGAAAAAAGAGATAACATTTGAGCAGGATTAATTTCTTCTTCCAAGTAAGTAACTGAAGGATGATTTACTTTTTTGAAGATATCCTTAATTAAAGTTAAATCAGCACCAATCTGAAAAGGTATCAAAATCAGTTTTGCTGGAAACTTTTCCACTAAAAAAGCTACTATTTTTGCCAATTGGGTAATTTTAGACTCGTAGTCTTGTTCTATTTCCTTACAATTTCTGAGTACTAGACCTATTATTATATTATTAGTATTAGCATCAGTTAATGTTCCCGGTTCAGGGATTAATTGATATTTGTTTATTATGTTATCCGCTAATTTTTCTTGCTTTAATAAAAAAGTAGGATCGGCACCCACTGAAATCAATTCTTTTTTGATACCTAATTCTTGTAAAAGATTACTAGAATTTTCATCTCTAACTATGATTAGATTTGCTTTATTTAAAACTAGTTTGATTAATTTTTTATTAAGCTGTTTTTCTACTGGTCCTACTCCCTGAGCATAGATAACAGTAGAAATTTTAAATAAATTAGCTAAAAAAATCAGACCCAGGTAATAACTTATACTGAATCCTCTTCCACTTACATCCTGTAACAAACCACCTCCCCCACTTATGAAAACAGCTGTTTTTTTCATTTGAGCAAGAACCGAAAAAGGATTTAAACGATATAGAGAATTAACTTGGTATAATTCTTTCGTTTTATGAGGAGATTGAGAAAGAACTACTATATTTTCTTTTGCTATATATCTCGATAAATCCTGAATCATGGCCATTAAAATGGCTTCGTCTCCACAATTAGCAAATCCAAAATATCCTGATACCATAATAGATTTTCGATTATTAATTCCTTTTTTCATAGAACCTTTTTCTAAAAAACTTAACTATAAAATAAAAAATAGTAGCTAAGATAATACCAAATAATAATCCCAGCCAATAGCCATGAAAGGTTCTTAACAAGGAAAAAGAAATTGGGGTATGAACATGACAAAAGGTATTGAGCACTGTTACTGGAGCAACTGTGCCCATAATGATGATTATATATTTCAAATAAGTTATTCCTAAATAATTCATTGCAACAGCCAGAGACAGTAAAGGATAACCTATTAAAAATTCTTTATTTCTTGGTCTTGCTATTAAAATTTTCTCTAAATATAATCTCATCTTTTCTTCTATTGCTGGTACTGGTAAAAAGGAAAAATTGCCAGAACGAGCAAGATAGACTACTAAGAATATTAAAAATATACCAAGCAAAAGAGCATGTTCAAATAATATCGGTCTTTTCAGTTCCTCCATGAGAGAGGTTTTCTCTTTTTCCCCTTTCCACCATAAATAAACTGCTACCAAAAGTAAAGGAACAATATAGGAAATTTTTATACCACTGAATAGTTGTATTGCTAAGATAAATTTATAATGAGTTAATAAAGCACTTATAAACAAACCACCGATTAAGGAAATAATCATTATTCTGGAAATACCAAAAATAATCCTTTTCACCATCTCTTTATAGGAATAAAAATCAAAAGATAAAGAATAAGATTTATTATTAGCGGATGAATAGGGGTCACTTAAAAATTTTCTATTAGTAATAATAGCAAGTACCGGAAAAGTTAAGGAACTGGCAAGGGCAAGTACTTTCATTAATATTATTCTGCCTGCCATAAAATTAATTAGGAAGATTAAAAAGAAGCCAATTATAAGCAAAAAAACTATATATTTATCTTGAAAGTCAAAAAATTCCCGTCCTAAAATTATAAAGGCAGCAATAATTCCCATCCCTATAATATAAATATAAGCCAACGGTAGCTGATAATCCGTAAACAAACTAGCCTTACCGATAGAAAAGCCACTTCGAGATAATTCCTTTCTGATACTATCAATGTAGTTCAGATTTACTTCCACCAAATTTCCTTCTCTTACATTTAAAAAGGGATGTAGGTAAAAAAGTCGAATATTTCTTTCTTGAGCTGCCCTAATCCATCTATCGATGGCCTTAGCTGGAGCAATTTTTTCCATTTCCTCTTTGGTAATGCTGTGTACCCTTACTGCCAGTTTGCTACAGGCAGAAGCAATAGTATCAATTCCTTTTTGGGAGGTAAATTCAATAATCCCAAAAGGATAATCATTCTCTTGTAAGAATTTTGCTGTTAACATAAGTTGTTCAGCAGATGGGTAACCAAGAACTTCCTCTTCATCAAATATAATCATAGAAATATTTTCTATTTTCTCTAATGCTAATAGTTTTCGTTGAATAATTTCTGTGTTTATCCTTACTGAATTTTTGGGACGTAAAATTACTTCAAAACCAAAATCCGCTACTTTGCTAATATCTTCCTTGGAAAATCCCAAACCTAATTTCATTAATTCTTCTTGATCCCCGGTTATTATTAGACCATATTGCCCATTATCAAAAAAGTATTCTGCAATCTGTTTCTGGCCAAGATAAGTTTGAAAAGAATCTTTCATTCTCTGAAAAAGAGAATAATCCTGAGTGATTAGTAGCAGATTCCCAGCTGAAATTGGCCTGTTAGCCAAAAATTGATCTTCCGACAACCAGCTTAATTTTGCCATCTCATTAGTATCGAAGTAAGTTATTTTACCCTGAGTTGCCAATAGTTCAATGGTATCTTCGGAAACTGCAATACTGGTGATACCGCTTATTTTTAATTTAGGCAGTAATTCATCTTCATCAATACCAGCCTTTATTGCTAATTCTCTTACTTTGTTTAAGCCCATTGCCATTTCTACTTGTCTGAAACTACTTTCCATTTTATTCCGTTGAAAAGCTACAAATACCGATAAAATAAAGGCAAGAAAGATAAAAAAAATAAGTACCTTTTTATAACTAAACTTCATTATTCCCCCAATTTATTATCTAAATAATTTACCCTACTCTCCTGACTACCTTTTCAGAAAATTAATCTCAAAAGATAAATCATTTTATCATATCTGAAAATACTTGTAAAAAAAGCATCTTTTTAAATATCAAGATGCATTTTTTTATTCTTATTCTTTTTTAATTAATATATCTTACTTTATTATACAGGGTAACCTATTTCATCATAATAATGTTGACCATTTAATATTTCTAATCCTATTCGGTATCGAGTAGCAGCTTTCTTTTTTAAGAATTCTCTTGCTACCTGGGGAAATAAGATATAAGATAAAACATCTTCCATATCCTGAGCCAGATAGCCTATTTCTTTTGTTGCCTTCTCTATCATTGGTTCTAATCTATCAGCGGGTCTTTCTGGAATGATATCTTCTGACTTAATTCCTGCTTTTTTTAAAAGTGTTTCCGATATTGCCGCAGGCGGGCGACCATAATATCCCTTCAGATAATTTTTTACCTCTTCTGAAATTATACTATATGGCTTACCAGATATAATGTTAAAAGTCGCTTGGGAACCTACAATTTGACTGGTTGGGGTAACTAAAGGTGGATAACCCATATCCTTTCTGACCTTTGGGATCTCTTCTATTATCTTTTCAAATTTATCTTCCATCTTTTGCTGACGTAATTGATAGGATAGATTAGATAACATTCCTCCCGGAATTTGATAGGTTAAAATCCTGGTATCCACATTATCGATATTTGATTCCATATCTTTATGTTTCTCCCTAACTTTTTTAAAATAAGTGGAAATTTCAAAAAGTAATTTTAGATCAAATCCCGTATCTTTTTCTCCACCTCTTAAAGTAGCTACAATTGGTTCCAATGGTGGTTGAGAAGTTTGTAGAGCCAGAGAGGAAATGGCGGTATCAATTACATCAACTCCTGCTTCAATTGCCTTTAGGTAAGACATTATTCCCATCCCACTGGTGGAATGAGTGTGTAACTGGAGTGGAACTGAAATAGCTTCTTTGATTTTTTTTACTAATTCATAAGTATCATAAGGAGATATTAAACCAGCCATATCTTTAATACAAATTGAATCTGCTCCCATTACTTCCATCTCTTTAGCCATTTGCACAAAAAGTTCAGTACTATGAACAGGACTAATAGTATAACAGATGGCACCCTGGACATGTGCCCCTTCTTTCTTGGTTACCTCAAAAGCTTTTTCCATATTCCTGAGATCATTTAAGGCGTCAAAAATTCTGATAATATCTATACCATTGCCCACAGCTCTCTTTATAAATTCAGTTAGCACATCGTCCGGATAATGCTTGTAGCCGAGAATATTTTGACCTCGTAAAAGCATCTGTAATTTAGTATTAGGTAATTTTTTTCTTAATATTCTCAGTCTTTCCCAGGGGTCTTCATTTAAATAGCGCATACAACTATCAAAAGTTGCCCCTCCCCAAACTTCCATGGAATAATAACCTACTCTATCCAATGATTCACAGATAGGAATCATCTCTTCAGTAGTCATCCGGGTAGCCAATAAAGATTGGTGAGCATCTCGTAGAGTAGTATCAGTAATCTTGATTTTGTTTACCAGTTTATCTTGAATTTTCTGATTTGATTTATTTATCTCTTTTTTTGCTATTACAAAATCTTTGCTATATTCTTTACTATCCTGTTTTTTAGTAGTCATTTAAGTTTTATCTCTTTCTACACAGTAATATTTAATATTCTTAGTCAAATATAATTTTTATATTTTTTTGGTTATTGAAATTAAATATATTATGTTATCTTATAATATTTTTTATTGCAACAATGTTAGCATGACACCTGCTGCTACCGCAGTACCAATTACTCCGGCCACATTAGGTCCCATGGCATGCATTAATAGAAAATTGCGGGGGTTAGCTTGCTGACCTACTTTTTGCGCCACTCTAGCTGCCATTGGTACTGCCGATACTCCTGACGCTCCAATTAAGGGATTAATTTTACCCCCAGAAATTTTATATAATATCTGCCCAAACAAAATTCCGCCAAAAGTACTGAAAGCAAAGGCTATTAAACCCAAAATAATTATTTTAATTGTTTCCACGGTTAAAAAATATTCTGCTTGCATAGTAGCACCCACACAGGTTCCCAGAAAAATAGTGACAATATTAATAAGTTCATTTTGAGCAGTGTCTGATAGGCGATTTACCACCATACTTTCTCTAAATAAATTCCCCAACATCATAATACCTATAATGGGAACACTGGCTGGTAATATTAAACCAACAAAGATAGTACAAATAATGGGAAATAATATTTTTTCTGTTTTAGATACTGGACGTAATTGCTTCATAACAATCTTTCTCTGTTCTCGAGTAGTAAACATCTTCATGATAGGAGGTTGAATTAAGGGAACTAAAGACATATAAGAATAGGCAGCAACCGCAATTGCCCCTAATATTTTTGGTGCCATCTTAGCAGCTAAATAGATGGAGGTAGGTCCATCAGCGCCTCCAATTATTCCTATAGCTGCTGCCTCTCTAATATCAAAACCAATTAAGACCGCACCTATAATAGCTACAAAAACACCAAGCTGCGCGGCTGCTCCCAGCAGAAAGGTGATGGGATTGGCTAATAATGGTCCAAAATCAGTCATAGCTCCTATCCCCATAAAAATTAAGATAGGAAAAAGCTCATGATGAATACCAAAGGAAAGTATATTTAAAAAACCACCTTCTTCCATTAAACCCGTAAAGGGTAGGTTTACCAGAATGGCACCAAAAGCGATTGGTAACAGTAATAATGGTTCATATTTTTTTACAATGGCCAAATAAAGTAAAATTCCTCCTACCAGTAACATTATTACACTTTCTAAGTTTAAACCAGCAAAACCTGATATTTTAGCCATAGACAGAATAGAATTAACAAGATTCATAGTTTACTCCTTTTTCTATCTTACTATCCAATAATTAATAGAGTATCATCGGTTTCTACCATGTCATTTACCGAAACGGATATTTTCTTGACTTTACCACTGGAATTAGCAATAATTTCATTCTCCATCTTCATAGCTTCCAGAATTAAAACGGTATCCCCTTCCTTAACTACATCTCCTTCTGAGACATTAATTTTAAGTATTTTACCAGGCATAGGAGCCTTAATCTCTTCCCCCTCAGTAGTACTAATGGTAGGAGATTGTTTATTCTCTGACTTAGTCGGCTTTCTTTCTTCTTGTTTAGGCTCTTCTTTTACTACTTTTTGCTCTACTTTGGAAACTGGGGCAGCTGGTGAAAAAGTGGCACCAGTGGTTATCTCCTCGACCTCTACTAGATATTCTTTCTCATTAACTTTTATCTTAAATTGTTTCATTATCTCAAAATCCTCCTTTTTTTCTGGCACTAACTAAAATTCTTTCTGACCTAAAATTTTGCTTTCCCGCAATAGCCCATGGGCTTGCTAGCTCAGGTGTAATCCTTTTGATACTAATAACCCGGACTTGAGGGGTTGGTCTGCTCATATAACTGGCTACAGCAGCTGAAATTACGGCAATTAATTCTTCATTCTTATCTTGTTTTGCACCACTAACTACTTCTTGTTCTTTAGGTGTAAAAATTGCCTTTCCTTCTTTAGCTATTTCAATCTCCTCTTTAGCAGAAATAGGGGCTTCTTTCTCTAATGCCACCTTCTTAGAAAATAATTGCACTATTACCTTTAATCCGACCATAAGTAAAGCCAATAAACCTAAAATAATAAAAACCATAAGCAAAGAAATTAACGATAGTATAATTGCACCTGTTATTCCTTCATACATAACTTGCTCCTTATCTAAATTCAGAAGATAAATCTATAGACATATTTATAAAAATCTTGCCTGCACTTATTTAACCATAAATAATTAGAGGGGGATATTACCATGCTTTTTAGCTGGTAAACTCTCTCTTTTGGTAAAAAGCATCTCAAAAGCGTTAATTAACTTTGGCCGGGTCTCTCGGGGATCAATGATCATATCTACATAACCCCTACTAGCAGCAGCATAGGGATTAGAAAATCTCTCTCGATACTCATCAATCATCTTTTGCCTGTATTGTTCCGGATCTTTTGCCTCTGAAATCTCTTTTCTGAAAATAATATTAGCTGCCCCCTCAGGACCCATAACCGCAATCTCAGCGGTTGGCCAGGCAATAACCTGATCAGCACCTAAATCTCGGCTACACATGGCCAGATATGCTCCTCCATATGACTTTCTGGTAACTACTGTTACTTTAGGAACAGTAGCCTCTGAATAAGCATATAACATCTTAGCACCATGTCTGATTATTCCCCCATATTCCTGAGCCGTACCCGGTAAAAACCCCGGTACATCTACTAAAGTCAAAATGGGTATATTGAAAGCATCACAAAAACGAATAAAACGAGCAGCTTTATCAGAGGCATCAATATCAAGACAGCCGGCCAGTACTTTTGGTTGATTAGCAATAATACCAATACTCTGCCCTTTAAGCCTGGCAAAGCCAGTGATAATATTACGGGCAAAATGCTCATGTGATTCAAAAAAATCACCATCATCAACAATGTATCTAATGACCTCTTTCATCTCATATGGTTTATTAGGGTCAGTTGGCACTATGGTTAATAAAGCTTCTTCCATTCGGCCAGGGGCATCCTGACTTTCTAAAATAGGAGGATTCTCCATATTATTAGAAGGAAGGTAACCAAGCATTTTCCTGACTGATTGATAGACCTCCTGTTCATTCTCGGCTGCAAAATGTGCCACTCCACTTTTTTGATTATGAGTCATAGCACCCCCCAATTTTTCGGAAGAGACATCTTCGCCAGTAACTGCTTTGATGACACTGGGACCAGTGATATGCATAATACCAATTTTTTTCACCATAAAAACAAAATCCATAATAGAAGGAGAATAAACTGCACCTCCTGCCGCAGGACCAACTACAATAGATATCTGTGGCACAACCCCAGAGGCAATGGTATTACGATAAAATATCTGCCCATAACCACTTAAAGAATCTACCCCTTCCTGGATGCGGGCACCACCGGAATCATTAATTCCAATTATGGGAGCTCCCATCTTCATAGCCATATCCATTACCTTACAAATCTTCTTGGCATGCATCTCTCCTAAAGAACCACCCATCACCGTAAAGTCCTGAGCAAAAACGTAAACCAGGCGACCATCTATGGTACCATAGCCGGTTACCACTCCCTCTCCTGGCACTTCTTTACCAGCCATATCAAAATTGATACAACGATGTTCCACAAAAAGATCCAGTTCGTTAAAACTCTCCTCATCCAAAAGCAAAGCTATTCTTTCTCTGGCAGTTAATTTACCCTTATTATGTTGCTCTTGAATTCTCTTTTCCCCACCACTTGCCAGTATCCTTTCTTTTTTTTCTTGCAATTTCTTCATCAGATCATTAATTGATTGCTCCATTCGGCTCCCACCTCTCTCAAATTATTTTACTCTTTTCTTAATAAGAAATAATATTAAAAGAACTACTAAAAATTTATTTTACTTTATGTTCACATAATTCAATCAAAACACCATTAGTACTTTTAGGATGTAGAAAAGCAATAATGGCACCTCCTGCCCCACTTCGGGGTTTCTGATCAATCAATTGCACCCCTTTCCACTTTAAATCTTCTAATATGTCCTCTAAATTATCTACTTCAAAAGCAATGTGATGTATACCTTCTCCTTTTTTTTCAATGTACTTAGCAATGTTCCCCTCAGGAGAAGTAGATTCTAATAATTCAATTTTACTTTCCCCAACAGGTAAAATAGCTACTTTGACATTCTGCTCTTTTACTTCTTCCACACCAGAACACTCCATTCCCAGGAGCTCTTGAAAGATAGGAAGTGAACTTTCCAATTGTTTTACTGCTACTCCAATATGATCAATTCTCTTAAACAATATTATCTTCCTCCCTTAAATAATTCTTTTTTAAAAAGATCAGTAAGTTTTTGCACAGCAAAATAAGGGTCATTATCCTGTTTCAAAACCCCTTCTACCTCTTTCTCCAGATTCTCTTCTCCAATAAATTGGTAAAACATTTCTCGCCAATTTTCTTGAAATAAATCATAAATCTCTTTTCTGATGCGATTTTTTCTTCTCTGTTCTAATTGTCCACTATCACGTAAATAAGTAATACACCTTTCTATCTCTTTCCATAATAGATCAATACCCACATTTTCAGTGCCAATTGTTTTAATGATAGAAGGTTTTCTTTTTCCTTTCTCATCTAAATTAATCATCATCTCTATTTCTGTAACCAACTTATCTGCCCCATCTCTATCTGCTTTATTAACTACAAATATATCTCCAATTTCCATAATTCCTGCTTTTATCACTTGAATATCATCTCCCATACCAGGCATCACCACTAATAAAACGATATCAGAAACCTTAATTACCTCAATCTCTGATTGTCCTACCCCTACCGTCTCAATAAAAATAATATCTTTTCCCATAGCATCCATTATTTTAACTATAGCCTGGGTTGACCGCGATAATCCTCCCAAGTGGCCTCGGGTACCAATACTACGAATAAAAACATCTTTATCGGTAGACAGGTCTTGCATCCTGATTCGGTCACCCAATAGAGCACCTCCCGAAAAGGGGCTACTCGGATCAATAGCAATAATACCAATCTTTTTCTCCATTTTTCTTAGATATTTAGTTAGTCGGTCAGTTATAGTACTTTTACCTGAGCCAGGAGGCCCGGTTATACCAATAACAATTGCCTTACCACAATAGGGATGCAACTCTTTTAAAATATCTTGAGCCTGTTGAAAATCATTTTCTACCATAGTAATAACTTTTGCTACTGCTCTGGTATCACCCTGACGTATTCTTTCACTCAAATTCATTGACAGCCTTTCTTGCTATACTAAATAGTATTAACATTTGTTTTTATAAATTCCACTATTTCTTTAGTATCTGTTCCCGGCGTAAATATTTCTTTAATACCCATCTTTTTCAGTTCTGCAATATCTTCGGGAGGGATAATTCCACCGGCAATTACTAAAATATCAGTAACTTTCTTATCCTTCAGTAGCTTAATTATTTTGGGAAACAGATACATATGGGCACCAGAAAGAATACTCAGTCCAATCACATTTACATCTTCCTGAATTGCTGACTCTACTATCTGTTCTGGGGTCTGTCTTAATCCAGTATAAATAACTTCCATTCCTGCATCTCGTAGAGCCCTGGCAATTACCTTAGCACCACGGTCATGTCCATCTAAACCTGGTTTGGCAATTAAAACTCTTATTCTGGTATTTTTCATAATACACCTTCCCCGTTCTCTATATCTTTATTGATTCTTTATATTCCCCAAATACCGCTCTAAGCTGGTCACAGATTTCTCCCAGGGTGGCATAGCTTCTAACGCAATCTAAAATGGGCGGCATTATGTTTTGTTCAGAACTGGCAATCTCTCTCAACAATTTTAATTTTTCTTGTACTTCCTTCTCTTTTCGCTTCTTTTTTACCTCATCCAATTTCCTTACTTGTCGCTTCTCTATCTCTGGATTTACCTTCAATAAATCCTTCATAGGTTCTTCTTCTGACCGAAATTGGTTTACACCCACTATTATTCTTTTCTTATCTTCAATATCTTTCTGGTATTGATAAGCACTATTTTGTATTTCTCTTTGAATAAATCCTTTTTCAATTGCCTTAGGTGCTCCACCAAGCTTATCTATCTGAATAATATAATCCATCGCTGCTTTTTCCATATCTTTGGTCATTTTTTCCAGATAATAAGAACCAGCCATAGGATCTACTGTTTCGGTAATCCCACTTTCATAAGCTATAATTTGTTGTGTCCTTAAAGCAATTCTTACCGATTCCTGGGAGGGTAGAGAAAGAGCTTCATCTCTGGAATTGGTATGTAAAGACTGAGTCCCCCCTAAAACTGCTGCTAAGGCCTGTATAGCTACTCGCACAATATTATTGTCCGGTTGTTGAGCAGTTAGAGTACAGCCAGCAGTCTGAGTATGAAAACGGAGCATCATAGACTTAGGATCTTTTGCTCCAAAACGTTCCTTCATAATCTTTGCCCACAATCTACGAGCTGCTCTAAATTTAGCAATCTCTTCAAATAAATCATTATGAGCATTAAAGAAAAAAGACAGGCGGGGCGCAAACTTATCGAGGTCTAAACCCTTTTTTACCGCTGCATCCACATAAGCAATACCATTAGCAAGGGTAAAGGCAATCTCTTGAATAGCAGTTGCACCAGCTTCTCTAATATGATAACCGCTGATACTTATGGTATTCCATTTTGGCAATTCTTGGGAACAATAATCAAAAATATCGGTAATTAGCCTCATGGATGGTAAAGGAGGAAAGATATAAGTTCCTCTGGCAACATATTCTTTTAAAATGTCATTTTGAATAGTCCCATTCAACTCAGTTTTGGAAATTCCCTGTTTCTCAGCGACAGCAATATACATCGCTAATAAAATTGCTGCCGGGGCATTGATAGTCATGGAAGTACTTACCTTATCCAGAGGAATACCATCAAATAATATCTCCATATCCTGTAAAGTATCAATGGCAACTCCAACCTTGCCTACTTCACCATGAGACATGGGATGATCCGAATCATAGCCAATTTGAGTCGGTAAATCAAAGGCAATACTTAAGCCAGTCTGGCCATTTTTTAGCAGATATTTATATCTTTTATTTGATTCCTCGGCATCTCCAAAACCAGCATATTGCCTCATGGTCCATAACTTCCCCCGATACATAGTGGGTTGAACTCCTCTGGTATAAGGGTAATCTCCTGGAAAACTCAAATCAGCAAGATAATCAAAATCCTCTAAATCAAGGGGGTCATATAAACGATTTACTTCCTGATTGGAACCAGTAACAAATTTTTCCTTTCTTTCTGGAAATTGAGGTAAAACTTTATTTAATATCCTATTTTCCCACTGCTTTTTGGCTTCTTCTATTCGTTTTTTTTCTTGATAATCCAACTGTCTACACCTCCTTCGTGTCTGTTAATCATTAAAAATTAGTATAAAGACCAAGATATTCAAGGGGCTTCACCCCTGAAACCCCTTTCTTATTAGTATTGATTATCTAGTATTCATTATATAGTTTAAATGTTAGTTAAAAAATAAAGCAAAATATATTGTTAATTATTTAGTAATAATATTTATATTATCTTGTAGTATCAGAAATTTTTTGAAATTCCTATACTGCAAGATATTCAGGGGGTTTCGCCACCTGAAACCCCTTTATATCTATATTAATTATAATATATAGTATCTTCGATTTTTTTAAAATTCCGATAATATAAGCTATAGTTTTACACTTTGTGGTATTTTTTTCTTTTCGATTATGAGATCTTCTACTAATACATCAATCTTGGTAATATTGATACCAGTAATATAATCTAATTCTCTTTTTAAATTCTGTTGAATCTTTTTAATAATTTCCGGTATATTCTTACCATATTTTAAAGTAAGACTAATCTGAATTAAAATACCATCTTCATTGATGTTAATTTTCGTCTTTCCGATTCGTATAACCTCTTCAAAATCTTTAATATTGTAAAAGATGATGTCTAAAATAGCACTTTCCGAGATAAATAGTTTGCCAAAATAACTAAAAGGAGGCCGAACAACAGTTCTTTCTCCTATTCTTCGATTTATATATCTCTTCCGATAAAATATCTCTAATGAATCTACTATATTAATAGGGAATCTTCTCTGAATCTCAATTCCTGGTAGGGGAATAATATGGGTTCCCTCCCTGGATCGGCTAGCTTGTGCTAATTGAATTTCCTTTTCACTGGAAATCTCTTCTATATTAAATACCTGGCTAACAGGTGGTAGTTCTAAGGTATGTATAATTTTATCAATCATTTCCTGGGAAGTACCCAGAATTAATATCTTTTTTGGTTTTTCTTGTTTAATAATCTCCCTAACCGATTGGGCATGTTCCTTATCAAAAAATATCGCTCTTCTAATTGCTTGAATTTTGTTGGCTTCTTTTTTAGCCGATAAACCCGCTAATATTTTATCTTTTTTAATCAACAGGCCATCATCAATAATATAGTCAATATTTTCCTGGTGGGCAATTAAAAGGGCTTTATGGCTTTTACCAGTACCACTTTCTCCCACTAAAGCAAACACTTTCATAATTATTTATTTTACCTCAATTCAAAAAGAGCCAGGGGAGTGTATATTCCCCTGACTTTAATTGTGTAAATTAAATATAACTTATTTTTTAGCTTTTACCCAGCCTCTTCCTTCCACAGCATGTGCCACTCGTCTGACAGCAATTATGTAAGCTGCGTCTCGGGTATAAAGTTTTTGTTTTTCTGCTAAATCAGCCACATCATTAAAGGCATCAGTCATGATTCTTTCTAATTTTTCTAAAACTTCCTCCTTCGACCAGTAATAGTTCATATTATTCTGTACCTGTTCAAAATAGGAAACGGTAACTCCGCCGGCATTACACAGAAAATCAGGGATTAGATAAAGTTTCTTTTCTTTGATAACCCTATCAGCCTCAGGAGTAGTTGGGGTATTGGCTGCTTCAGCATATACTTTTACCGTATTAAAATCAATATCATTTACATTATCTCCCCGAACAGCTGAACCTAAAGCTGCTGGTATTAAAACAGTTACCGATTTTTTAAGCCAGGCATCTCCATCTTCCTGCCTCCAGCCAAAAGATTTTGCCTTCTGAGGATTAATAGTGCCAAATTTATCTAAAGTTCCAGGAGCAAAGAGGTCTTCTGGATTTATTCCCTTTTCACAGGTATAGGTATACGCTTTTTTATCATCAGGGTCCCAACAGGACATGGCTATTACTTTTCCACCATATTCTACAAATTTTTCACAACAATACTGGGCATTGTTTCCTGCCCCTTGAATAGAGGCCGTTGCACCCTCAAAACTGATATTTAAACGCTTCAATGCTTCTCTAACACAATAAATAACTCCATAACCAGTGGCTTCCGTTCTCCCTAATGATCCACCAACGCCAACTGCCTTACCGGTTACAAAACCAGGTTTTCTGCTTCTGGCAATAGTATCATATTCATCCATTATCCACAACATATCCTGAGGATTAGTAGCCACATCAGGTGCCGGCACATCCATATCAGGTCCTACAAAATCATAAACTTTTCTGACCCAACCTCGACAGAGTTTCTCGGTCTCTCTCTCAGAAAGTTCTCTGGGATTACAAGCAACTCCACCTTTACCACCACCTAAGGGAATATTTACTACTGCACATTTCCAGGCCATCATCATAGCTAATGCTCTAACCATATCAATGGTTTCATCCTCGGCAAATCTTAATCCACCCTTTGCCGGACCACGGGCGGTAGAATGTTGCACTCTGAAACCGGTGAATGTTTTGGTGGTCCCATCATCCATTTCTACCGGTATGCGCACTCTTATTTCCCGTTCTGCTTCTCTTAAAAATTCACGCATTGGCTGACTTAAACCACACTTTTCAGCATTAGCATCAAATTGGGCTTGCACAATTTCAAATTGGTTCATTTCCTTCTCTTTAGACATTACTAAACCTCCAAATATATATTATTTTTCTCTATTATTTTTATCAATATTATTTCTTAAACTCTTTCCAGAAGATAAAAAGGTATCTATAGACCGAGCAGCAATTTTCCCATCTCCTACCGCAGAAATTACGGTTGCCGACCCTCTAACTATATCACCTCCCGCAAAAATACCCTCACAGGTGGTCATTTTAGTTTGCTCATCAACTTTAAAATATCCCCATTGATTTACCTCCACCCCTTTGGCACTTCGAGCAATAATAGGATTAGCCATGGTACCAATAGCGTCAATAACCATATCTACTTCTAAAATAAAGTTAGAATTGTCAATAGGAATAGGACTCCTTCGGCCCGATTGATCTGGTTCTCCTAACTTCATTTTAATGCACTCCATACCGATCACTTCACCTTTTTGGTCTCCTAAAATGCGAACAGGTAAAGTAAGAAAATGAAAAATAATTCCTTCCTCCTCAGCATGATGGACTTCTTCCACTCTGGCAGGAACCTCTTTTCTGGAACGCCGATAAACTATATACGATTTTTCCGCACCAAGACGTAATGCAGTCCGAGCAGCATCCATTGCTACATTACCAGCTCCAATAGTAGCTGCTCTTTTACGCACTTTTATTGGTGTATCATATTCAGGAAATAGATAAGCCTTCATTAAGTTGGAACGAGTTAAAAATTCATTGGCTGAATAAACATCATTCAAGTTTTCACCTGGAATATTCATAAACCTTGGTGCTCCTGCACCATTAGCCAGAAAAATAGCATCAAACTCCTCTTTTAAATCTTCTACTTTCTTAGTAGCACCTATAACCTCGTTACAAATTACCTCCACACCCAATTTTTTTATTTCAGAAACTTCATATTCTACAATCGCCTTAGGGAGCCTAAATTCTGGTATGCCATAAACAAGTACCCCTCCCGGTTTATGCAATGCTTCAAAAAGGACAACTTGATATCCCATTTTAATAAGGTCTGCGGCACAGGTTAATCCGGCTGGTCCAGAACCAATAATAGCTACTTTTAATTCTTTTTTACCATCGTGACTACCTTTGCCGTGTATATCATTTTCTCTAGCCCAATCTGCTACAAAGCGTTCTAACCTCCCTATAGCAATTGGTTTTCCCTGTTTATTTAAAACGCATTCCTTCTGACACTGCTCTTCTTGCGGACAAACCCGGCCAGTCACTGCCGGAAGAGCATCTGTTTCTAAAATAGTTAAATAAGCCTTTCCAAAATCTTCTTCCACAATATAACGAATAAAACTTGGAATATCTATCTCTGCTGGACAACCCCTCATACAGCTGGGTTTTTTACACTGTAAACATCGTTGTGCCTCATATATCGCCTCTTCCTTAGAGTAACCCAAGGGAACCTCATTAAAATTATGAATACGAACAGATGGCACCTGCTCCTTCATGGCTACCTGCTCTCTTCTCATTCTTTCCTTCATAGTGATCATTTCAGCCATTCTAATTCTCCTTGCACTTGCCTTTAGGTATATTTTTAAAATGTTGCCAGGACTGTTCTTCCTCTTTTTTATAACGGTAAATTCGATTCATAAATTCATTCCAATCCACTAATTGTCCATCAAATTCAGGGCCATCAGTACAGACAAATTTTGTTTCTCCTCCTATCGTAACCCGGCAGGAACCACACATACCAGTTCCATCAACCATGATGGTATTGAGACTAACAATAGTGTCCACCGGATAAGATTTAGTAAGTTCAGTAATTACCTTCATCATAATCGGTGGACCAATAGCCCATACTCTTTTAATAGCAGAATTCTGATCTAGTTTCTCTTTTAAGGCAGCAGTTACCAAACCTTTTCTCCCATAACTGCCATCATCAGTGGTTACAATTAACTCATCTGACACTTTTTTTAATTCATCTTCCATAATAATCAAATCTCTAGTCCTTGCTCCTATGATAGAAATTACTCTATTACCGACTTCTTTTAAGTTACGGGCAATAGGATGGATACAGGCAATCCCAGTACCTCCACCAACTACCACCACTGTTCCCCAAAAACTTATTTCCGATTTTCGACCCAAGGGGCCAATAAATGAATATAAATTCTCTCCTTCTTTAAAACTAGATAATTCATCTGTTGTCTTACCAACCACTTGAAAAACAATCTGAATTAATCCCTTAGCACGGTCATAATCTGCCACAGTCAAAGGAATCCTTTCTCCTTTTTCTCTGGTCATCAAGATAATAAATTGACCGGGTTGCACGGCTTTTGCTATTTCTGGTGCTTCTATCCACATGCTGTACATATCCTGGTATAATCTTGTTTTCTTTACAATCTGATACATATATTGCCTCTTTTACTCTTTATAGAATGAATTATTATTTAATATTATTACAAATCTCTGCTGTATCACGAGCTATCACTAATTCCTCATTAGTTGGTATGACTAAAACGGCCACCCTTGAATCATCAGTACTAATTATTGCTCTTTCTCCTTTTAATTTATCATTTTTATTATCATCAATCTTTATACCAAAGTAACTTAAATCCTGGCATACTTCTTTTCTTAATCTGGGTGAATTTTCTCCTATGCCTGCTGTAAATACCAACGCATCTAACCCATTCATCGCTGCTACATAAGCACCAATATATTTCTTAATCCCATAATGAAGAACCTTCAGTGTTCTCTGGGCTTTTCTATCACCCTGCTCAGCTTTTTCTTCCAGATCACGTTTATCGCTGGAGATACCCTCAGATAACCCTAAAAACCCACTCTTCTTATACAGAATATCATTTATTTCCTCAAAATTTAAATTTTCTTTCTCCATAAGGTAAGGAATGACTGCCGGATCAACATCACCACAACGAGTTCCCATAATTACCCCTGAAATAGTTCCAAAACCAAGACTGGTATCAATGGACTTACCACCCTGGACAGCAGTGATACTGGAACCATTTCCCAGATGACAGGTGATTATTTTTAATTTTTTCAGATCCTTACCCAGTATTTCAGCTGCTTTCTGGGCTACATATTTGTGAGAGGTTCCATGGAAACCATACCTTCTAATTCGGTATTTTTGGTAATAATGGTATGGTATACCATACAGATAAGCATGTTCAGGAATAGTCTGATGAAAAGCAGTATCAAAAACACCTACCTGGGTAATATTTGGTAATAATTCCTGGCATACTTTGATACCCAGGATATTGGGTGGATTATGTAGTGGGGCTAATTCAATAAATTCATTAAGAGTATCCATTACCTCTTTATTTATTAAAACTGAACCAGAATATTTTTCACCACCATGCACCACACGATGACCTACCGCAGCTATCTCTGAGATATCCTTAATAACACCATATTGCTTATTTAGTAAGGCCTCTATTACCAATGCTATCCCCTTGCGATGATCGGGGATATCTATTTGCTTTTTTATAAAATCTTTTCCAGCAGGATAATGATTAATTAATGAATCTTTTATTCCAATTCTTTCCACTAGACCCTTGGCTAATAATGATTCATCAGTCATATCAAAAAGACGATATTTAATGGAAGAACTTCCACTATTTATTACCAAGATCTTCATTTTGTTATGCCTTTCTTAAAATCTTAATTATTTAATTTTACTCCTATCTGAAAACCATGTTCTAAGGCCCTTTTATTTAAGTCTTTTATTCTTTCCGGAATCCTGGCCTCAACTGCTTTTTTAATAGCATCCTGAGAAACAATAGCAGTTAATTGGACCATGATACCTAAAGAGATAATATTGGCTACCAATTGATTACCAAGAATTTTTAGAGCGTCTTCAGTAATAGGATATTGATATATTTTTCCAGAAAAGGATGGTATCTTCACTACATTGGTAGAATCAACCAATAATATTCCATCATCCTTCAAATTCTGGACATATTTATCACATGCTTTTTGGGTTAATGCCAGTAAAATGTCGGATTTTATTATTTTGGGGTAATCTATTTTCTCATTACTAATGATTACCTCTGATCTACTGGCACCACCCCTGGCTTCTGGGCCATAAGATTGAGTTTGAGTTACCTCAAATCCATCATAAATCCCAGCAGCCTCAGCCAAAATAATCCCGGCCAAAATTAATCCCTGGCCTCCAGAACCACTTAAACAGATTTCTTTTCTCATTTCCCCCTCCTTTCTTGCTGAATATTAATACAGATGTTCTGGTATTTTTCAGTATATTCGGGTATATCTATATCCAAAAATTCTCCAGTAGGTATTTTTCCTACTTGTTCCTCTTTAGACAATTTTTCCCAAACTTTTTTCGATACTGAGATACTCTTTATCCACTCTAACATCTGAACAGGAGTTCGTAATTGGTTGATTCTGCCAAAAGAAATGGGGCAATCAGAAATTACTTCCACCACTGAAAAACCCTTTTTTAGTAAAGCCTTTTTAATAAAACGAGTAATCTGACTAACATCAAAGATATTACCTCGTGCTACATAGGAAGCACCGGCACTGGCAGCCAAAGCAGCTAAGTCAAAACTCTGGTCGATATTACCATAAGGCGCAGTAGAACCGTATTTGCCAGTTGGGGTTAAAGGAGAATATTGACCTCCAGTCATGCCATAAATCATATTATTAATGATAATAGCGGTAATATCTATATTACGACGGGCAGAATGAATAAAGTGGTTACCACCAATGGCAGCACAATCACCATCACCCATAACCGCAATTACTTTCAACTTGGGATTAGCCATCTTTATACCAGTGGCAAAAGGTAAAGCCCGCCCATGGGTAGTATTCATAGTATTAAAGTCTACATATCCAGTGATTCTACTAGAGCAACCTATCCCTGATACCATTACAATCTCATCCTTTTCCCATCCAATACTATGAATAGCTCTAAGTATTGCCCCCAAAACAATACCATTCCCACAGCCAGGACACCAGATATGAGGGAACATTTCTTTTCTGAAATATTGAGTAATATCCTTAATCATAGTTTTATTTCCTCCTCAATCTTGGTAAGAATTTCTATGGGGTTAATTAATTCACCATCAACTCGCCCATAAGGAATAACTCGACATTCCCCCAGAGCTGCTCTTTGCACTTCACGCACTATCTGCCCTAAATTCATTTCTGCGACTACCATCAAATCAACTTGTTGGGCTAATTTGTTTATTGTCTCCTCACTAAAAGGCCATAGGGTAATTAGCTTTAGCAAACCAACTTTTAATCCTTTTTCTCTGGCTAACTTTACTGTTCTTTGGGCTGCTCTAGCAACCGATCCATAGGCAATAATTGCTACCTTAGCATCTTCCAAAAAGTAATTTTCCTCTATAATAATATCTTTTTTATTTAATTCTACCTTGTTTGTTAATCTTCTTATTAATTGATCGATTTCCTGAGTATTGGAAGTGGGATAACCTTTTTCATTATGAATTAAACCAGTGACATGGTATCTATAGCCACTACCAAAATCAGCCATTGGTGGCACCAAATCCGTATCAGCTTTATAAGGAAGAAATTTTTCTTTATCTACTGTCGGCCTTTTTCTATCAATTACCTCTATATCTTCTGGAAATGGTAAACTCACTTTTTCACGCATGTGTGCAATTACTTCATCTAATAATAACATTACTGGAGTGCGATATTTTTCACTAAAATTAATTGCCTTTATAGTCATATACAATATTTCACTTACCTCTGAAGGGGCTAAAGCTATCATGGGATGATCTCCATGGGTCCCCCAACGGGCCTGCATTACATCACCTTGAGCAGGTTTAGTTGGTAATCCAGTGCTTGGTCCACCCCGCTGGGCATTAACAATAACACAGGGAGTCTCACTGATTGCAGCAAATCCAATATTTTCCTGCTTAAGACAGATACCGGGACCAGAGCTAGCAGTCATAGCTTTTACTCCGGCCAAGGAAGCGCCTATCACTGCTGCCATACTGGCAATTTCATCCTCCATCTGCATAAATACCCCACCAAGTTCAGGAAGTCTTACCGCCATACCTTCTGCAATTTCAGAAGCAGGGGTGATAGGATAACCGGCAAAAAAACGTACACCTGCCAAAATGGCTCCTTCCACGCATGCTTCATTTCCTTGCAATATCTTTATTAATCTATTCTTATTGCTCATAATTAATCCTCCAGGTCCCTATTTTGCTGACCATGACTAACAATACTTTCTTTTTTTTCTACCTTAATGGCAAAGTCCGGACATCTCAACTCACATAACATACAAAGTATACAATCAGCAATATTTTTAGCTTCCGGATAACCCTTTTCATTTGCCACTAAGACTTTTTTGGGACAGAAGTGAAGGCAAATTCCACATGTTTTGCACCACTCTTCATTTACCGTAATCAATATTTTTTCATTCTCATAATTTTTTAGATTACCTTTTAATGACATTATTTCGTTATTTCACCTCTTTCTTTTTGATATCAAATATGGTTTTCTGCAAGGTATCAATAGAACCTTTATCTGGAATGTAAATAAATTCTATTAATGGAATTCTGGGGGAAATTAATTTTTGAATTTCTTTTTTTCTGCCCGGTGATACTATAAGGATATCGCATTTAGCAATAAATTCTTTTAGTTTTTCACTTTCTCGAGTTATAGTATAATTAATTTTTTTATATTTAATCCCAGCATTGTTGATTGATTTTATCACCCGCTCCGCAAATTTACTGGTTAAACATACCAAACCAATTTTCATTTCCGGGGAAGTAGTTCGAGCGATTTTAACCATGGTCTCCATTTGGGGATCAAGTGCTATAGCAACAATCTTCTTATCTTCATTTTTTAAATATTCTTGCACCTCTTCAAAATGGAAAAAGGTAGTCACCACTAAATCCACCGACTTTATCAGGGTAATAAAATCATCTCTCTGATGATACATCTCATCAATTAAAATTGGTGTTATATGAATCCCAGTGCCTAACTCCAATTTTTGGGAAAAATAAAGAAGCTGTTCCTGATTGCACTCAATAAAAGCTATTCGTACATTACTGGCTAACTCTCTTTTTTCTTTAAAACGATTGCTAACTAAACGAATAAAATCTTCTGCCGGAATATTTAATTCTAAGGCTTTTTGAATGGCTGAATCAATATTTTTGATTATTGCTGAATTTTTCCTATTATCAAGTAAATATTTTGATGGTCCTCCCTCGGTAATAATAAAAGTACCCTTGCCCGAAATGGAAGAAATTATTTTTTCCTGAACAAGTTCTTGGTAAGCCATACTCACTGTATTTCTACTAACTTTAAGTTTTAAGGAAAGATCTCTTTCGGTAGGTAATTGTGAGCCTTTTTTTAGTTGACCATTTTGGATAAACTCTTTAATTTGTTCTTTAATTTGAAGGTATAGTGGTATGCCACTATTTTTATCAATTTCAATTTCCATTAAATTCTCCACAAGATATTCAGGGGAAGTATCCCCTGAAACCCCTCAATTAAAATACAATTCCAAGTAAATTCTATCTTGTTTTGCAAACAA
>DKFO01000057.1 GCA_002452835.1 Candidatus Atribacteria bacterium UBA6794
CCATATTCACCCTCACCTTACCTCTCCCTTCTAAGGGAGAGGATTAGGGAGATGGTGTAAAAATATATGGTTTCTTATCTAAAAAGAGTATTTATTAGTATCAGAATTTTTTTGAAATTCCGATACTAAATATATCACTGGTTGCATTTGACAAAAGCAAAAAAAGGATATACAATTCCCAAGATAGCTTAAGTATTATTTTACAATAAAATTGAAATTATAATAAACAGTAACTCGGAAAAAACTAACTTATTGGAAGTTTTTAAAAAATATTAGAAAATATATAGTAGGGTCATTGTTTATTACCCCGATAGTAATGAGAAACTAGTAAAAAATAGTTTCTCTTTTTAGCTTTAGGGATATATTTACCATAAAAATAAACAAGCTATACATAATTTAGGGGGAAATAGTCTTGAAAGTTATAATAATTGGAGCTGGTAAAGTAGGTATTCAGATTGCTCAGACACTCTCGGCAGAAAATCATGATGTAACCATAATTGACAAACGTGATGATATTAGACAGGATTTGGATAGTAATTTAGATATTATGACTATTGTAGGAAACGGAGCTAATGTAAGAATTTTAGAGCAAGCAGGTATTAGAGAATCCGATATGCTTATTGCCGTAACCCGCATAGATGAGGTAAATATGATAGCCTGTATGACTGCCAAACAATTTAATGTGACCAAAACAATTGCTCGCATCAGAAATACTGAATATATGTATAGCAATTCCCTTTCTAAAGAGAAATTAGGCATAGATTTTGTTATTAATCCAGAGAGAGCCACAGCGAAAGAAATAGTCAAATTATTAAAAACCCCCAGCAATGTCTGCGAAGCTCAAGACTTTGCTAGTGGGAAGATATCTTTATTTGGTTTAAAAATTGAAGAAAATTGTCCTTTTGTTAATAAAAAAATCAAAAACATCTCTTTCGGTGCTCATAGCCTGATCATAGCTATTTTTCGTGGAGACAATTTAATAATTCCCAGTGGAGAAGATGAAATCTTAGTTAATGATAAAATATATCTACTAATCAAAAAAGATAATTATACCGATTTAGAGCTATTTTGTCCTAAAAAAACTAGTATTATGCAAAGTGTTCTTATCTTAGGGGGAAGTGATATTGGCATTCAAACTGCCTCCCTTTTGAATAAATTAAGCATTAAGACCAAACTTATTGAGATGAATAAGCAAAAATGTGAAAAAATAGCCGAATTATTGCCTCAAACCCTGGTTATTAATGGAGATGGTACCAATATAGAACTTTTAAAAGAGGAAGGTATCGAAACGATTGATGGTTTTGTTGCTGTTACTGGTTATGATGAAGAAAATTTACTGGTATCTCTTCTGGCTAAACACTTAGGAACCAAAAAAGTAATTGCTAAGATTAGTAGAACCAATTATATTCCTATTTTAGAAAAGATAGGTATCAATGCCGTAGTTAATCCTCGCATAATCACCGCTTCTGCAATATTACGTTTTTTGAGACAAGGAGAACTTATTTCTCAAACACTTTTAAAAGAAGGAGAAGCAGAAGTAATTGAATTAATAGCCCAAAAAGGCAGTAAAATAATAAACAAAAATCTAAAGACCATCAGTCTTCCTGCTAATTCCATTATTGGTGCCATTATTAGAAAAGGAGAGATAATTATTCCTCATGGAGAAGACTTTATCAATGACGGGGATAAAGTTATTATATTTACCAAAATAACTGAAATTAAAAAAATTGAACAACTTTTTTATTAAAATGAGGTAGTTTTATTCCTTGAAGTTCCGAGTTGTTTTTCACATACTTGGTGTTCTAATATCTTTCTTAGGCATAAGCATGGTTTTCCCTTTGTTTTATGCCATTTACTATCAAGAAAATAGAGCAATATATGCCTTTTTATTCTCAATCATAATTGCAATCCTTACCGGATGGTTTTTACAGTACAGCTGTAAAACTGAAAATGGGGTAGGCAAAAAAGAGGGTTTCGCTATTGCTACTTTAGGCTGGATTTTTGCAGCAATATTTGGCACCTTCCCTTTTCTCTTTAGTGGCACACTCACCAATTTTATTGATGCTTTCTTTGAGTCAATGTCAGGTTTTACCACTACTGGAGCAACAGTTCTGGATCCTATTGAAGGGAATTTTCTTTCTGTTCTCTTCTGGAGAGATCAAATACAATGGATGGGTGGAATGGGTATTATTGTACTGGTGGTGGCCATCTTGCCAGCATTGGGAGTAGGAGGTATGCAGTTATTTAAATCAGAAGTACCCGGACCCGAACCAGATAAAATAAAACCCCGCATCAAAGAAACAGCAAAATTGCTATACTTAGTTTATATTATTATTTCACTTCTTCAGGTTGCCTGTCTCTATCTTACGGGAATGTCCTTATATGAGGCCATAACCCATATGTTTGGCACTATGGCTACTGGAGGTTTTACTCCCAAGAATCTCAGTGTTGGTCATTATAATAATCCCACCTATGATATAATAATTACTATTTTTATGTTAATAGCAGGAGCAAACTTCACACTGCACTATAAAGTATTACATGGTGATCTAAAAAGTCTATTGAAAGATAGGGAATTTCTTTTTTACATAGGAGTGATTTTGGTATCCATCTTAGTTGTTACCACTCAACTACATATTTATATTTATCAATCTATTCTGACCTCACTTCGCTATGCTTCATTTCAGGTTGTTTCTATTGTGACAACCACTGGTTTTGCCACCACTGATTTTGATCAATGGCCTGCACTGTCCAAAAGTATTTTAATTATTCTAATGTTTATAGGTGGTTGTGCTGGCTCCACCGGTGGTGCAATAAAAAATATTCGCATTCTCATTCTTTTAAAAAAGGCAGTTCGTGAGTTTCAAAAAATTCTTCACCCGCATGCTATTACTTCTATTTATGTCGGGGATAAAAAGATTTCAGAGGAGGTGGTCAGTAATATTACCGCTTTTTTTCTTTTGTATATCCTGATATTTATATTCTCTTCCCTGATCATGACTGCTTTGGGATTAGATATGATTAGTGCTTTATCTTCTGTTGCCGCAACTTTGGGAAATGTGGGACCAGGATTAGGCTTAGTAGGACCAACCAAAAATTATGCCTTTATACACCCTCTGGGCAAAATTGTATTAAGTATCTGTATGCTTTTAGGGAGATTAGAAATCTATACTGTTTTAATTCTAGTCTTACCTGAATTCTGGAAAAAATAATTCTCACTATCTATTCTAAAATTGTATTCACAAAAAATAAAATTTTTTTATAGATTTTTTCGAATCTATAGTATAATAAAATAAATTATTAACTTTTTTTATTATCAATAATTCTATACTAATAATTATAAGGATTTTATTTGAGTAAACTAAAATTATATTTATTTTATAGAAAGAACTACTATATATTTCCTATAGCAATAAAGATGTTTTTTTTCTTAATTATAACAATAAGTCAACTATCCTCACATTTTTGGCAATATTACTTGATCATTTTTTTCTAGATAGCTATATCATTGATTTGCTTGCCTTTTCATGCTATTTCTTCCCTGTTACTAATCTAACTAAGATAAGGAGGATGATTTTATTGTCTAAAAAAATTCTATTTGTCTATAATGAAGTAAGTAAAAAATACAAATATGGGCTATTCCGAGAATGCACACTAGATACAGATGTCCAAGCTATTCGGGAAGCTTTAATGAAAACGAAATGCCATATTTTATCTTTAGATCTTTATAACCCGGAACAATTAGAAAATTTCATTACTAAAAATTATCCCATTGACTTTGCCTTTGTTCTAGCAGAAGGATATAAAGATGACCCACATTCCTTGTATAATGGTTATGGTGCTGCCCGGATACGTAAGCAATTAAAGAAACATAACATACCATCCAGTCATGCCAGTATTGAAAGTATGGAAATATGTCGCAATAAAGACATAACCTATCAAAAATTACAGGAAAACAATATTCCAGTTCCCAAACATTTTGTATTCAATCCTCATTACCGTTTCCAAAAAAACCAGCTACTTCAGGAAATAAATAGAATTGGATACCCTCTCATGATTAAACCGGCAGGTGGCGGAGATAGTATAGGAATAACCCCCAAGTCTGTTGTTCATAATCTGATAGAATTAAAAAATAAAATTGACTATCTGAAAAGAACATTAGGATTAGAAAAATTAATTATAGAACAATATCTACCAGGTCAGGAATTTACAGTGGGAGTACTGGGAAATGATACTAAATACATACTACCTATTATTGCCTTTCCTGAAAATTGGGGGATTCGTTATACCAGAACAAAAAATAAAGAATATCGCATGCAAAATCAGTTTAAAATAATTGGTCAGAGACACCCCTTATTCTCATCATTAGTGGATATTTCAGTGCGAAGTTTTATCGCTGTTAAAGCCAGCGATATTATCCGTCTGGATATAAAAAAAGACCAGGAAGGTAATCTTTACGTTATCGATATAAATGGTACCCCCTCTTTATCATTACATGGTTCAGTAACTTTCATGGCCAGTAAAGTTGGGTTATCACATAGCCAATTAATTAAAATTATTTTTTATGAGAGTATGGTAAGAAATAACCTGGTCCCCAGCCAATATCTGGAAGAACTAGTTAATCCTCTCAAAGAAAGACTATATCCCTATGAAGGTAACCAACTAATTGAAGTATTTCCCGATGACCAGGATTATCTGGATTAGCCAATCATTTTTTCCGGTAACCAAGTAATAATTTGTGGGAATAAAATACAGAGTATCAGGCAAAAAGCTACCATTATAATATAAGGGATTACTCCTTTTATTATATCGGCCATAGTGACTCCTAATTCAGGAGGTGCAGTGCCCCGACATACAAAAATGGACATCGCCATGGGAGGTGTCATAAAGGCCATTTGTAAATTGATACAAATCATCATAGCAGCCCATAGGGGATCAAATCCTAACTTTAGTAAAATTGGTGAAAAAACGGGAACAATAATAAAGACAATACCAATCCATTCAATAAACATGCCCAAAACAAAGACAATCAGCATCACCATGGCAAAAGCTCCCCATTTTCCGCCAGGAACAGACATAATTAACTTGCTAACCACCTCTCCACAGCCTGCGCTCATGAATACCCCCACAAAAGCATAACTTAATCCCGCAATAAGGAGAACGAAGGCACTGACGCGAAGTACTTCTAAGGCACTATGTTTGACTAATTCCCAGGTAAACTTTCGATAAACAATAGCCAAAATCACCACCGCAAAACTTCCCATCGCGGCCGCCTCAGTGGGTGGAGCTATACCAGTATAAATAGTTCCTAATACTGCTAAAATAATTAACACAGTAGGTGCTACCGCTTTTAACAATTTTACAGTTTTTTGCCAGGAAGATATTTTATGTCTTTCTGCTTCTGGAATAGGTGGACCTAAATTTGGATTTAATAAACAACGAATGGTAATATATGTAATATATAAACCAGAAAGAATTAGTCCCGGAAAAATGGCTCCCATAAACATTTTACCCACTGAAACACCAGCCTGAGGACCATAAACTACTAACATAATACTTGGTGGTATTAAGATACCGAGGGTACCAGCTGCTACAATACTACCAGAAGCCAATGATTTATTATAGCCCCTCTTCACCATTGGAGCAAGAGCAATAAGTGTTAAGATAGTTACTGAGGCAGTAATTGTTCCCAGGCAAGCAGCCAGAATGGTACCCACAATTACAGTTACCACAGCTAATCCTCCCTTGAAGCCACTTAACCATTCATATAAAGCATCATATAAATCCTCAGCTATACCTGAATGTTCCAGTATAACTCCCATAAAAGTAAACAAAGGAACAGCTAAATAAGGATAATTCAAAGTTAATTCATAAAGTCGCGAATAAAGGATATTAAAGGTGATTTGGGGACCAAATATTAAGGTACCAACTAAAAAGGCTACGCTACCTATGACTAAACCAATAGGAAAGCCAGTTAAAACCAGACCTAAAACTCCTCCTAACATCAAAAAGGTAATTATTTCTGGACTAAGTTCTATCAAGTGGTTCACCCCTTATTACAAAATATAGGTCTCGAATAAAGTTCGCTATACCCTGGAGTAATAATAATAATATTCCCAGTGCAAAAACAGTTCTATAGGGAGCAGCAGGAGGGTACCAGAAGGTAGAAATCATCGTCTCATTAATTCTCCAGGCCCTAATTGCCCAGCTAATGGATATTTTTAATAAAGCTCCAATAAGGGGAAAGAAAAGGAATAGAGAACAGATAACATTTGTTAAAGCTTGTTTTCTGGGAGTAAGATTTCGATAAATTATATCAACTCTAGTATGATAATCACATAAATAATCATAAGCCCATCCCAGAACATATAGCGCTCCACCAGCCATACATAAGGTATCATAAGCCCAAATGGTAGGCGCATTAAAGAAATGCCGAGCAATGGTATCATATGCGCCTACCAGCACAAGGAGCCAGGCAAACCATTTTGCCCCAGATACAGCCAATTTGCTCATTGAATCAATAACTTTTAGCATCTTTTTCAAGATTAGCATTTAATTCAAAACTCCTTGTTATTTCTGAGAATAAGCCTCCCAATAGGCAGTCATAGATTCTAGAATATCACGATATACCTGATCTTCTTTGGCTGCTTTTTCGGCATAATACTGTTTTGCTTCAGCTAAAAGAGCATCTTCCACTTCTTTGGAAAGTCTATAGACTTCACAACCATATTCCTTAAATTTATCAATGGCTAAAATAGATTCATAGACTAGATATTCATGTTGTGCCTGTGTCCATTTATCAATCTCATCCTGCACTAATTGTTTAAGGTCATCGGGAAGTTTCTCCCAGGAGTTTTTATTTACATAGAAGCATTGGGGGTCACTTGGAGCCCGAGAAGGAGAAAGAATTACATACTTGGCAATTTCATTAAAATGCATATCCCAGTTGGAAGCTAAGGTGGAATATTCAAAGGCATCAATAGTTCCTCTCTGCATTGCCTCATAAAGCTCACCACCAGGTAAGAACACCACGGCTGCTCCCATTCGATTTAAAATTTCTCCACCATCACCAGAAGCACGTATCTTCAATCCTTTTATATCAGCAGCAGTTTTTATTTCCTTTTTCGAATGGAGAAAAACTTCTTCTGGTAGAGGTGATAATGCACCTGGGAAAGTTATTACATTAAAACCTTCCATCATTTTATTCATTAAATCTGCCCCACCGCCATAATTAAACCAAGTTCTTAAGGCCTCTCCAGGGAGTCCACCAGGTCGTGAACTAATCAGCCCGGCAGCTGGCCACTTATCTAGATTATACATAGGACAGGTATAACACATATCCAGTACTCCTTCGCTGACCCCATTCAGTTCTTGTGTAGCTGGAACAACTGACCCTCCTACAAAAGCTCTTACCTCTAATCTTCCACCGCTAGCAATAGTAATTGCTTCACAAAGTTTATCATGATAAATCTGAGAAGGATCGGTTGCGGGACCGTGACCGGAGGATTTCCATACAATTTTATCCGCAGCTATACTAAAGGTAGCACCAACCATTAATAAAATAATTATCACCAAAATGAAAAGTAGCAATTTTCTTTTCAAGATATTCATAATTAACCTCCTGAATTATTTAAAACAAAATAATTATTCAGGCTTAACTTTTCGGCAAAATTTCTTAACAGCTATACAGAAAATGCAAATCGGCTATTATATCTCTTCCTCACCTCCCTATTTAAATTGATTGTTTTCTCTAAAACAATGATGAGCAAGTATGAATAAACAAATTATTTCTTTATTATTATTACAGATTTATCTAAATTTTTTTAGGGTTATCACTACTTAATATTTTACCACTTTCTATTAAAAATTGGGCAATGGTTT
>DKFO01000052.1 GCA_002452835.1 Candidatus Atribacteria bacterium UBA6794
TTAAATATAAGAAAGGATAAAAAATGTTTAAAAGATACACTGAAAAAGTAAGAAAAGTAATTATGATGGCTCAAGAAGAAGCCGTTAATCTTAATCATAATTATATTGGAACTGAACATATTTTAGTTGGTTTAGTTAAAGAAAGCGAAGGTATTGCTGGGAGAATTTTGCGTGAGCTGGGCGTAGAGCCTGAAAGAGTTATTGAAGCAATTGAAAAAATAGTGGGGAGAGGTCAATATCAGGAAGTTAGTGAAATTACCTTTACTCCCAGAGCCAAAAAAGTTTTAGAGTTAGCTTCACAGGAAGCCAGCAGATTGGGTCAAAATTATATAGGTACTGAACATATATTATTAGGATTAATTAAAGAAGGTAGTGGTGTAGCAACTCGCATTTTAACTGAAATGGGCTTAGATATGGAAAATATTTATACGCAGGTCATGAAAGTATTAATGGAAAGTGGTAATACAGAAGCAACGACTGGAAGTGGCGTTCGTAAAGAAAGTAAGGTTCCCACCCTGGATGAATTTGGAAGAGATTTAACTGAACTGGCTAGAGAAGAAAAGCTTGACCCGGTTGTTGGTAGAAATAATGAAATACAAAGAGTAATTCAAATATTAAGCCGCAGAAAGAAAAATAATCCATGTTTAATTGGTGAGGCAGGAGTTGGTAAAACTGCTATTGTAGAGGGTTTGGCTCAAAAAATTGCCAATAATGATGTTCCTGAAATTTTGAAAAATAAAAGAATTATCTCTTTAGACCTGGCCTTAATTGTTGCTGGAACAAAATATAGAGGTGAATTTGAAAAACGTCTAAAAAATATTGTTAAGGAAGTACAAAATTCGAGTGATATAATTTTATTTATAGATGAATTCCATACTTTAGTTGGAGCAGGAGCGGCAGAGGGGGCAATTGATGCTTCCAATATTTTAAAACCTGCCTTGGCCAGGGGAGAAATACAGGCTATTGGTGCCACCACAACAGATGAATACCGAAAATATATCGAAAAAGATAAAGCCTTAGAACGACGTTTTCAGCCTATTTATGTACCTGAACCAACTATTGAAGAAGCAATACAAATTCTTAGAGGATTAAGAGATAGATATGAAGCTCATCATAAATTAACAATTACTGATCAATCAATAGTTTCAGCAGTTAAATTAGCTGCTAGATATGTTTCTGGTCGTTTTTTACCTGATAAAGCTATTGATGTAATTGATGAGGCGGCATCGCGTGTAAAATTAAAAAATACAGTATATCCACCTGAGGTAAAAGAGGTTGAAGAGCAATTACTAAAAATCAGAAAAGAAAAAGAGGCAGCAGTAAGATTACAAGAATTTGAAAAAGCGGCAAAATTGAGAGATAAAGAAAGACAGTACGAAGAAAGGTATAGTGAAATAAAAAAAGAATGGGAAACTGGCAGAACTAAGAATAAAATTGAAGTTACCGTTGAAGATGTAGCTGAAGTCGTTTCCAGTTGGAGCGGTGTGCCGGTTTACTCTCTAAAGGAAGAAGAGGCAAAAAAACTCATTAGAATGGAGGAGGAATTACATAAACGGATTGTAGGACAAGATGATGCTATTAAAGCTATATCAAGAGCTATTCGTAGAGCAAGAGCTGGTATGAAAGATCCTAAACGACCTATAGGCTCATTCATTTTTTTAGGGCCCACTGGTGTCGGTAAAACGGAATTGGCAAGGAGTTTAGCAGAATTTTTATTTGGAGATGAAAATGCTATGATTAGTTTAGATATGTCTGAATATATGGAAAAATTTGCTGTTTCTAGGTTAGTAGGAGCACCTCCGGGATACGTTGGATACGAAGAGGGTGGCCAATTAACAGAAAAAGTAAGAAGACGTCCCTATTCTGTGGTATTGCTTGATGAAATAGAAAAAGCGCATCCTGATGTATTCAATATTCTTTTACAAATATTTGAAGATGGGAGATTAACAGATGCTCAAGGTAGAGTGGTTGATTTTAAAAACACAGTAATCATAATGACTTCTAATGTAGGAGCAACACTTATTAAGAAAGGTACTTCTTTAGGATTTAGAAGTGCTCAGGAACCTGAATTAATGTCTTATAAAGACATTAAAGACAGTGTAATGGGGGAATTGAATAAGACATTTAGACCAGAATTTCTTAATAGAATTGATGAAGTAATAGTTTTTAAAAGTCTTACTCAAAGTGAGATTAAACAGATTGCTGATTTAATGCTCAAAGAGGTTGGAGAACTATTAGCAGAACAAAAAATCACTTTTTCTGTTAAAAATAGTGCTAAAGATATTCTAGCAAAAGAGGGATATGATCCTAACTTTGGTGCGAGACCACTAAGAAGAACAATTGAAAGATTGGTAGAAAATCCCATATCAGAAGGAATACTTTCTGGTGATTTTAAAGAAGGGGACCATATTATTGTTGGTGCTAAAGATGGGAAAATTATTTTTGAAAAGAAAGTAAATAAAGATAGCGAGGATAAGAGAGAACAAGATTTTTCTAATAACAATAATAACATTGATAGTGAATAGAAAATATTAAAATAAAATTATGCTTAATTTTTTAAAGGAGTATCATATTTTTCTCTCATAGTAATGAAAAATAATAGTAATAAAAAAATTTACCGTTGTAAGAAATGTAATTATGAAACTTCTCAGTGGTTAGGACGTTGTCCAATTTGTGGTGAGTGGAATTCTTTTCAAACTCAGGAAATTTTTGAAAAGAATAAAAATAATATAAAAATTATAGATGAAGACCTAGCCCAACCAATTAGTAAATTAAATTTTACTTCTCTTGAAGAACGCTATAAATCAGGGATTTTAGAATTCGATCGAGTGTTGGGTGGGGGAATTGTCCCCGGTTCACTCATTCTAATTGGTGGAGAACCTGGAATTGGGAAGTCTACATTGGCTTTACAGGTGGCACAACAATTAGCAAAGAACATTGGTAGGTCACTTTATATAAGCGCAGAAGAATCGATAAATCAGATTTGCTTAAGAGCAAAAAGGTTATTAGCTGATTCAGAACAGCTTTATTTACTATCTGAAAACGACCTAGAGCAAATCTTAGCCCAGATACGATATTTAAAACCAAAAATAGCTATCATTGATTCAATTCAAATCATCAATGACATTGATATTCCATCAGCCCCCGGTAGTGTAAATCAGGTAAAAAGTTGCACTGCTAAATTAATGGAAATTGCCAAAAAAGATAATATTGCTTTAGTAATTATAGGTCATGTAACAAAAGGTGGTGATATTGCTGGACCAAAAATATTGGAACATATGGTTGATACTGTATTATATTTAGAAGGAGAAAGGTTTCAAACCTATAGACTTCTTAGAGGTATTAAAAATCGATTTGGCACAACTAATGAATTAGGAATATTTCAAATGGAAAATGATGGGCTAAAAGAAGTGCTAAACCCTTCAAAAATACTTTTATCTTCACGCCTTAAACCTATACCAGGCACGGTGACTACTATTACTTTTGAAGGAAGTCGACCTTTAGCGGTAGAAATTGAGGCTCTAATCAGTTCTTCTTTTTTGAATAATCCCAGGCGAATAGCAACAGGTGTTGATTATAACCGAGTTTCATTAATTATTGCAGTACTGGAGAATAAATTGGGATTACAATTGCAAAATAAAGATATTTATGTTAACACAGCAGGTGGTATTAAGATTAATGAGCCAGCAATTGATTTAGGAATAGCATTAGCAATTATCAGTAGTATGAAAGGTGTCGCTATTTCTATGGATACGGTAGCCTTTGGAGAATTAGGTTTAACTGGTGAAATCAGAACAGTTGGAATGTCTGAGAGAAGACTTAAGGAAGCCCAAAATATTGGCTTTAAGGAGGTTATCATCCCTTTTGACAATGCTAAACAGTTATTAAGGTCTTTTAAAAATATCAGGATTAAAGGTCTACAAAATATAGAAGAGGTAATTACTTTTCTTAAAAATGGAAGTAAATATTAATCAAAATGTTAAAGATTTATTTACTAATTAGTACTTAACTTTACACTAAATCAGTCAAATGATATAATTTGATAGTATTGTATTTTCAAAAAATTACGATGTTATTAAAAACTCTTATCTTTAATAAGAAACATTAAGATTAATACAATTAATTGGCTAACTCTTTTTTTATTTGATGCATAGAAGGAGGGTATTTATGGTTTAACAAAAAAGAGCTTAAAAAACAATAAAATGAATAGAGGAGGTTATCGATTTGTCAGGTCTTACTAAAAAAATAATTTCTATTTTATTTATTTTGATTGGCGGATTCATTGGTTATGAAATTTTCCCCGATATAAATGTCTTTATCAGTATAGATTTATTCCTCCAACATAGCTGGCTAATACCGATTTTGTCCTTTGTTATTGGCGGTTTTTTTGGATTTATTATATTTATTCTAAGCTACAAGAAACTAAGTCATTTAGGGAATAGTATCTTAACCCATTTTCAAAGAATTCCTGCCCAAAATATTATTTCAGGGGTAATAGGTTTAATCATCGGTTTAATAATAGCTAATTTGTTAGCCTATTCATTATCCTTCATTCCATTTATTGGTAAATATTTACCCATAATACTTAATGTAACCCTTGGTTTATTGGGTGTTACTTTGGGTTTAAGTAAGAGAGAAGATAGTGTTAATTTTTATAAAAAGAATATTGAAAGGTTCAAAAAAAAGGAAAAAACTTCCCATTATCAATTAAAAATTTTAGATACTAGCGTTATTATAGATGGCAGAATTGCCGATATTTGTCAAACAGATTTTTTAGAAGGCGAATTAATTATACCTCGCTTTGTTTTAAATGAATTGCAAGCTATAGCTGATTCTTCTGAATCGTTAAAACGCAACCGAGGAAGACGTGGATTAGATGTTTTAAATAAAATAAATAAAATTCATGCTAATAAAATAAGAATAATTAGTCGTGACTATCCAGAGCTAAAAACTGTTGATGCCAAATTAATTAAGTTAGCAAAAGAATTGGATGCTAAGATTTTAACCAATGATTATAATCTAAATAAATTGGCGCAATTAGAGAATGTAACGGTATTAAATGTTAATGATCTTGCTAATGCCTTAAAACCTATTATTTTACCAGGAGAGGAATTGGTAACCCAGGTTATTAAAGAAGGGAAAGAATCTGGACAAGGCGTGGCTTATTTAGATGATGGTACTATGATTGTAGTAGAAAATGGAAGTGGTAATATTGGTGACAAGGTCAAAATTACAGTAACCAGTATTTTACAAACTCCAGCAGGAAGAATGATATTTGGTCGGATTAAAGAAAGAATTACTAAAAGAAATTATGAAGCAAGCCATAGTAAAAAATCCTTAGCTAATTACCAGAATAATCAAAAATAAGAATTTAGCAAAAGAAAAACAAAAAAGCGAGGGAATATTATTGAGTTTAAAAATATATAATACTTTATCCAGAACTAAAGAAGATTTTATTCCCCTAAAGGGAAATCAGGTTGGTATGTATGTTTGTGGACCTACTGTTTATAATTTTTTCCATATTGGTAATGCCAGGCCATTTCTCATTTTCGAAGTGGTAAGAAGATATCTTAAGTATAAAAAATATAAGGTGAAATATGTAACTAATTTTACTGATATTGATGATAAAGTAATCAAAAAAGCAAATGAGATGGGAATTACTTTTTCTGAGGTAGCAAAAAAATATATAAAAGAATACTTTCAAGATGCTGATTGTTTAAATATTGGAAGAGCTGATTTTTATCCCCGAGCCACCGAACATATTCCTGATATCATTAGATTTATTCAGGGTTTAGAAGAAAAAGGTTATACCTATGTAGTAGATGGTGATGTCTTTTTTGAAGTAAGTAAATTTAAGGATTATGGAAAACTATCAAGACAGAATCTGGATGATATACAAATTGGGGCTAGAATTGAATTAGATGAAAGGAAGAAAAATCCATATGATTTTGTTCTTTGGAAGAAAGCTAAGGAAAATGAACCTAAATGGGATAGCCCCTGGGGAGCAGGACGACCTGGTTGGCATATAGAATGTTCGGTAATGTCTACTAAATACCTTGGTGAAAGTTTTGATATTCATGCCGGTGGTGAAGATTTGATTTTTCCTCATCATGAAAATGAAATTGCCCAAAGTGAAGCATTAACTGGAAAAATATTTGCCAAATACTGGCTTCATAATGGTTATTTAAACATAGATGATAAAAAAATGTCTAAATCACTGGGAAATATCTTGACCATAAGAGAGCTATCCCAGAAATATGATGGATCAGTTATTAGACATTTTTTGCTTTCTGCACATTATAGAAGTCCTTTGAATTATTCGCTATATCAAATGGAACAATCTAAGCAAGGCATGGAAACCTTGAATAATCTAATTTATAATTTAAATTTTTTATATGAAAGAAATGAATTTAGTAAAGAGATGACTATAGAAAGCAAGAAATTATTAAAAACAGTCAATGATATGGAAAAAAAATTTTTGCAAGCAATGGATGATGATTTTAATACCCCAATTGCTTTGAGCACTCTATACTCATTAGCTAAGGAAACAAATATCTATTTAAACAAGGAAAAAAATAAAAATAAAGAAATAATAGAAAAGATTATTCAATTTTACGAACAGTTTGGAAATAAAATATTAGGTTTAATTTTTAAGCCCAATTTAACCAGTCCAGAACAAGTGCAGAAAAAAGAGATTGAGGAATTAATAAAAGCAAGAGAGTTGGCCAGAAAAAATAGAGATTGGCAGACTGCTGATCAAATAAGAGATAAACTAAATGAGATGGGTATAATTATTGAAGATACAATTGAAGGAACACGATGGAAAAAGTATTGACTGTATTTTAAGATATAGTCTATAATTGATTTAACTAACAATAAGATTTTGGGAAGAGGTGTTTTAATATTAATGGTTTTTAAAGTAAAACCATATACTATTAATAATAATATATATCAAAAATATGATGATAGATTATTGGTGAGTATGGCTAATAATGGCGATATATTAGCTGAACAGTATATTATCAACAAGTATAAAAAATTAGTAAAAATGAAGGCAAGGACCTATTTTTTTATTGGAGCAGATATTGAAGATGTTATTCAAGAAGGGATGATTGGGTTATATAAAGCATTAAGAAATTATAATGATTCAAAAATTCCTTCTTTCAGAATTTTTGCTGAAATTTGTATTTATAGGCAGATTATTACGGCTATAAAAAAGGCTTCTAGACAAAAACATAAGCCTCTTAATTATTCTATATCATTAAATCAGAATATAAATTTTGAGTGTGACAACCGAACTCTATTTGATGTTGTCGATGATATAAATATTAATGACCCTATGGATATATTCTTAGCCCAGGAAAGATTTCAGGAATTGAAAATTGAATTAAATAATATATTATCAAAAATGGAAAGAAAAGTTTTAAAGTGTTATCTGGAAGGTAAAACTTATCGAGATATTGCTTTAGAGATGGGGAAAAGTGTTAAAAGTATCGATAATGCGATGCAAAGAATTAAACGGAAATTAGAGATATTATCACTAAATAAATTGACTTAAAAGTATAAAAAAATTATAATGTTAAATGTTGCCGGTGTAGCTCAGCTGGTAGAGCAGCTGATTTGTAATCAGCAGGTCATCCGTTCGAATCGGATCATCGGCTCCTGTGCTTGGTGATTTTACTGGGGAGGTACCAAAGTGGTTAAATGGAGCGGACTGTAGATCCGTTGGCTGAACGCCTTCGAAGGTTCGAATCCTTCCCTCCCCACCATGTCCGCCCGCGTAGCTCAGTTGGTTAGAGCGCATCCTTGGTAAGGATGAGGTCACCGGTTCAACTCCGGTCGTGGGCTCCAGAATTTGGTTTGTGAGTTTCATTTATTTTAAGGTATAGGAATTTCAATAATTCCTATACCTTAAAATAAGGGATTGATTTGTTATAAAAGATTTTAAAGACAAAATAGAAAGGGTAATAATAGGTAATACATTCTTATTGCTTAGTGAGAAAGATAAGATTGATATAGAGATAAAGGGGATTTCAAGGGGAAGGATTCCCCTTGATTATCTTAATTTCTTTGAAATTAAGATAATTATTAAAAAATAAAAGATAAGGTAATAAATCAAAATATTAAATACAGATAAATTAATACAAATAAATATTGAATCTTAATCTTAATTGAGGGGTTTCAGGGGAAACTTCCCTTGAATATCTTATGGAATAAGGATAAAAGATATTAATTTTTTTATTTTTTTATATTTATTAACAGAAACTATTTAAAAAATAATTACAGTAATCAATTTTTAAGGAGGAAAGAAACAAA
>DKFO01000040.1 GCA_002452835.1 Candidatus Atribacteria bacterium UBA6794
CAGGTTTTGGCACTTTCCAATGCTGAACAAAAAATTCAGATAGGAGCTCGAATAACTATGGGTTTAGGGAGCGGTTCTAATCCTGAGATTGGTAAAAGAGCAGCTGAAGAAGACAAGGATAAAATTAGTAAAGCATTAGAAGGTTCGGATATGGTATTTATCACAGCTGGCATGGGAGGAGGAACTGGTACTGGGGGTAGTCCTGTTATTGCCCAAATATCAAAAGAATTAGGAGCTTTAACAGTAGCAGTGGTGACTATGCCTTTTTCTTTTGAAGGGGTTAAACGTAGGAAGCAGGCTGAAGAAGGTATAAAGTTACTTAAGGAATATGTTGATACCTTGATTGTTATCCCCAATGATCGATTATTACAGATTATTGCTGAAAATACTCCAGTTCTGGAAGCCTTTAAAGCAGCTGATGAAATATTATTGCACGGTATCAGAGGAATATCGGAAATAGTTGTAGAACCAGGATTGATTAATGTTGACTTTGCTGATGTAAAGATGATTATGGAAAATGCTGGCACTGCTATCATGGGAATTGGCAGGGCAACTGGTGAAAATCGTGCTACTGAGGCAGCTTATAACGCAGTAAACAGTTCTTTATTGGGTACTAAGATTACTGATGCTAAGGGAATATTATTCAATATTTCTGGTGGTAAAAATATGACTCTCTATGAAGTTAACCAGGCTGCTGAAATAATTCAGGAAGCTGCTAATCCCGATGCTAATATTATCTTTGGAGCAGTAATTAATGAAGTACTTGGTGAGGATATTCGTATTACTGTTATTGCCACTGGTTTTGAGGAAACTCCTGCAGTAGCGGAAGAACAATTTAAAGAAGAAATAGAAGAGTCGGTAAAAGTAAAAAGCGAAAAGATGGAGGGGAAAAAGGAAATAAATAAAGAGGTAATACAAAATGATGTCAATTATGATGATCTGGAAATCCCCACTTTTCTAAGAAAAAATAGATAATATTTTCTTAAAGGTAAGACCTTCAAAAGATTAACATCTATCCAGTTTAATCTTCTTTATTTAAGGGATTTTTAAGGGGAATTCTTCCCCTTAAAAATCCCTTTTACCATTATGCTCTCTTTATTTTCATAATGTTCCCTCCTTTAAATTAAGAATCAAGATATAATTATGGCCTTGACATTCTATATTTAGAGCATTAATATTTAATATAGCTCTATATATGGAGAATAAAAATGAAATGTCCCTTCTGTAATTACCCCGATACTGGTGTTATCGAATCAAGAACCATGGATAATGAGTTAGTGGTGAGAAGAAGAAGATATTGTAAAAGGTGTAATAAACGTTTTACTACCCATGAACGAATTGAGCTAATACCCCTGGTGGTAATTAAAAAGGATGAGCGCAGAGAGGTATTTAATAGAGACAAGATTATTAAAGGAATCTTGCGGGCTTGTGAAAAAAGGCCGATTAGTATGGCGGAAATAAATCAAATTGCAGAAGAAATTGAGGAAAAATTAAAACAGAGTTCCAGTAATGAAATCAAGACTCAACTAATTGGCCAGCTGGTCATGAATCGACTGAAAAAATTAGATGAAGTGGCTTATGTAAGGTTTGCTTCTGTTTATCGACATTTTGAAGATGTAGGAAGTTTTATAAAAGAGATAGACCGAATTAAGACCTTAAAAAAGAAAGGTAAAAAGTAAAGGTGAAAGAGATGGTAGATGTAATTAAGAAAAGAGAAGGATATCTGGTTCCATTTGATCAAGGGAAAATATACAATGCCATACTGGCAGCAATGGATGCAGTTGGGGAAAGAAATGAAGAGCAGGCTCGTAAAATAACTGACCATGTAATTTATCGACTGGAAGTTAATTTTGAGAAAAGAACGCCTTCTGTGGAAGAAATCCAGGATATAGTGGAAAACCAACTTATTGAGGCTAGTTTGACTAAAGTTGCTCGAGCTTACATTATATATCGTAACAAGAGAAATGAGCTTAGAAAAAAACTTCTGGTAAGAAATGAAGAAAAAGTATATAAAAACACTACTGAGATGTCACTTTTAGTGTCAACTTCAACTAAAGAGCTAGTTACCCCCTGGGATAGAAATAAAATTATTGAGGCACTTATTAAGGAATCGCAACTTTCACCAGGAGTGGCTCAGAAGATTGCTAAAAAGGTAGAAGAAAAAATTTTTAATTTGAATTTTAACAATATCTCTACTACTTTAATCAGGGAGCTGGTAGATAATGAATTATTTACCAGAGGATATGAAAAGAAATGGGAAAAACAAAAAATTATTGGCATGCCTACTTATGATTTGAAAAGATTATTCTTATCTAAGACCCAAGAAAACAGTAACATTGCTACTAACAATCCAGAGGCAATTAATTTAGCTATTGCCGAAAATAGCATTAAACAGTATATGTTACAGGAAGTGTTCAGCCGGGAAGTAGCAGATGCTCATTTAAGGGGGATTATTCATATTCATGATTTGGGATATCCCCGTATCTACTGCTCAGGACACTCATTGGAATATATCAAGAAATTTGGATTAAATCTGGATAACCTGGATACCTCATCTTCACCAGCAAAATATGCCCGCACCTTAACTGGACATCTCAATACTTTTTTATCCTCCATGCAGGCTTATTATGCCGGAGCTTTGGGAATAGCCTATTTGAATATATTTTATGCTCCTTACTTAGTAGGTATGTCCTATCAGGAAATAAAGCAGGAAGCTCAGTACCTCATTTTTAGTGGTTCTCAGAATGCCTTTTCCCGAGGAGGACAAAGTTTATTTTTAGATTTTAATGTTCATTTAGGCATACCGGAACATCTTAAAGAGGTACCTGCTATTGGACCAGGAGGAAAATATACCGGTAAAACTTATCAGGATTATAAACAGGAGTCCCAACAATTTTTAAAAGCCTTGATGGAAGTGTGGGAAGAAGGAGATTCGCATGGTAAAGTATTTGCTTTTCCTAAAATGGATCTTCATATCAATGAAGAATCCTTTCAGGATCCCAGTGAAATAG
>DKFO01000022.1 GCA_002452835.1 Candidatus Atribacteria bacterium UBA6794
AAACTCACTTCATACTTTCCTTTCTCTTTATTAATAATTAAATTATCTCCATTTAGTGAAAAATCCATTTTCAGAGCTCTTGATAAACCAGATTTATGAACATAATCCATAAATCCTAATGCACTTTTTTTCACCAATTCTTCATTTAGACCGGTAAAATCAATCCTTATCATTTTGGAAAAAGGTGGATAGTTCAATTCCTCTCGTAGTATTATTTCTTTCTGATAAAATATGGGATAACTTAACTGCTCTAAGGCCAGCAGGCTATGATGTTCAGGTTGGTAGGTCTGAATTACTAGTTCTTTAGGCTCTTTTTGATCCGCTAAATTTAAGACTATCTGGTACATAAATTGAAATGCTGCCTCTGCAGATCGATAATTAGGAATATTAAGAAGATGGTCAATCAAAATAAATCCTACCAACCCTACCTGTCGATAGCATAATTCCCTAAAAAGTAGTTGGGTTCCTATTAAGATATTAATTTTACCTTGATTAAACTTACTAATCAGCTGTTTCTGAGTCCTCAAATTCGGGGCAACATCAATATCAAAACGTTGAATAATAGCCCGGGGAAACATCCTCTTGGCTATATCTTCTACATATTGAGTACCATAACCCATTTTTTTTAGTGTTTCTCTTTGACACTTAGGACAGTATTTTACCATCTGTAATCTTTTTCCACAGATATGGCAGGTCATCCAACCAATCTCACCTTCCTTATGATAAGATAATAGAGAATTACAGGAAGGACATTTCAGGACATAACCACATTGCGAACAAGATATATAACTGGCAAAACCACGCTTATTTAGAAAAAGAACTATCCCTTTTCTTCTCTTAAGACATTCCACTATCTGTTGCTGTAACTGAAAACTAATAATAGGAGAAAATGATCTTTCTTTCTCCAAATTAATAATATGTATGGTAGGAAGATCCCTTTGATGTCCAGAAAGTAAATTTTTTTCAGTTTTTAAAAGGTAATTTTTATTTACAGACTGCCAATAACTTTCTACCTCAGGGGCATAACTACCCAGAATTACCTGACATGATTCCAATCTACCTCTGGCTAAAGCAACCTCTCGAGCATGATATCGGGGTGCCCTTTCCTCTTTATATAGTGTAGAATTCTCCTCTTCCACAATTATTAAGCCTAAATTATTAAATGGTAGAAAAATGTTAGATCTGGTTCCTATTACTACTTTAACCTTACCCTGGAGAACCTCAATAAAACGAAGGTATTTTTGAGTTTGATTTACTTTTTTATCAAAGATACCAAAGCATTCACCTAATTTTTTTGATATCTTCTTCTTAAGTGAATTACCATAGAACTGGTCTGGAATCAAGATAAGCACTTGCTTACCTTCCTCAATTGTTTTTATTATCAATCTATAATAATAAAGGTCTCTTGTTTTATAATTACTATATTGAAAAAGGATAGGTTTGGTGGAGACCTCTACCTTTTTTAGCATCAGATTACTAAAAAGGGTAGCTTGATAATTGGTATTCTGGGGGGATATAGCTATATTCCCTATATTTCTATTAATTAATGGTTTATCTTCTTCACTAATTTTATTCTCAGTAGTGCTTTCTTTAAAATAAGAACTAATTTTCTTAACAGATACTCGAGAAGGAACAAGGTAGTTAATGACAGTTCCTCTGGGGCATAAGTAGTAGTGGGCAATCCACTCAATAAGGTCAAGTAAGCTTTTAGTCAAAATGGGTATGGGATCCAGGACTTCTTCAATTTCTTTAAGGTCCGTAAAATTAGTTTTTTGAACAATATCTATAATAATTCCCACTCTTTTTTTATTTCTAAAGGATATTTTTACTCTCTTACCTAAATCGACTTTATCCCTTAGATGAGATGGGATGAGGTAATAAAAACCACCTTCCAGATGAATACCTAAGGGGATAACCTCGGCAATATTATAATCATCCATTATCTATCATACCCTTACTCTGATTATCAAAAAATGACTGTATCAGATCAAAAAGTTTTTCTGCTACTTCATATTTTGTCATTAAGGGCAAATCTATCGTATTCCCTTTTCGGTCAATAATTAATACCTTATTGGTATCACTACCAAATCCACTATCGTCCCTGGTGATATCATTGGCCACAATATAATCTAAATTTTTTGATTTTAACTTAGCAAGGGCATTCTCTCTCAGATTATTTACTTCAGCAGCAAAACCAACCAAGATCTGTTTCTTTTTTCTCTGTGCTGCCTCTTTTAAAATATCAATATTTCTTTCCAACTTCAACTGTAAAGATTCCTGATTTTCTTTTTTTATCTTTCCAGCAAATTGCTGCACAGGTTTAAAATCAGATACCGCAGCAGCTGAGATAAATATATCTACCTCCTCAAAATGTTTTATTACTTCTTCTCTCATCTCAGCAGCAGTTTTTACTCTAATAGTATTAATGCCAGTAATGTCGGCTAAATAAGTTGGGCCAGAAATTAAGGTAACCTTTGCTCCACGATTCTTAGCCACCTCCGCTAAGGCAAATCCCATCTTCCCGGTAGAATAATTGGATATAAACCTGACCTCATCAATAGGTTCCCTGGTAGCAGAGGCAGTAATAAGAATCTTCTTCCCTTTTAGTGAGCTGGAGTGGCTAATTTTTTCCTTGATTAAATCAACAATAAGGGAAGGTTCAGCCAGGCGTCCCTCTCCATAATCACCACAGGCTAAAGCTCCTTTTTCAGTCTCTATAAAATGATATCCCTTTTTGAGAAGATACTGAACATTATCCTTAAAGATGGGATTATTTACCATAACTCTATTCATGGCTGGAGCAATAATCACCTCCCCCTGGAAAGCCAATATAGTAGAAGTTAATAAATCATCTGCTATACCATGAGCTATTTTAGAAATAATATTTGCTGTTGCTGGGGCTATCACTAATATATGAGCCCACTGAGCCAGAGCAATGTGTCTTATTTCATCATCTTCTTCATCTGGGGAAAACAAGGTGGTATAAACCTTATTTTCAGATAAAACTGCCATGGTTAGTGGAGCAATAAAGCGAGTAGCATTTTTGGTCATTATCACCTTCACTTGAAATCCTTCTTTTTTCATCAGACGAAGCAATTCGGCACTTTTATAGGCAGCAATACCACCGGTTACACCTAAAATTATATTTAACATTTTTTTATTTTTTTGGGTAGAAACCATTAGTTTTCGACCTCTAACATTTTTTATATTCTAAAATCTTAACCTTTTTTATCAACCTGCATTGAATAATATTATAACAGAAACTAGAAACAGAGTTTTTTATTTCTCTTTATTCTACTATTCTATTTTTCTATTTTCTAATTCTACACCTTTCACGTCTGTGTCAATATTTTGTAGGTA
>DKFO01000003.1 GCA_002452835.1 Candidatus Atribacteria bacterium UBA6794
ACCTACAAAATATTGACACAGACTATTTTTTACTAAAATTTACACTATATACTAAATACTATATACTTATATACTATATACTAAATACTCAATACTAATAATAGAGGGGTTTCAGGGGAGGTATCCCCTGAATATCTTCTGGTCTGTTATTATCAAAAAATATGGTGATAGATTATGTTACTGGACAGTATTGCCCTTTCTCTGGTAAGCTATGAAATTAAAAAAGAGATAATTCCAGCTAAGATTGTTGACCTTTATCAACTCGGTAAATATGAAATTTTGTTCGTTTTAAAGAATAATAAGGTTAATAAAAAATTATTTTTTTCCATTAGACCAGACCGAATGGCTTTCTTCTTAAGTGAGCAAGATTTACCCTCAGATAATTTTCCCTCTTTATTCTTCAATCAATTAAAAAAAACCATTCATGGAGGTAAGTTGCTAAATATTGAACAGGAAAATTTCGACCGCATAATCAGATTAACAATCCAACCTTACCTTAAATTTGGCTCTCCCAAAGAATACCATCTGATAATTGAATTTATGGGCAAACATAGTAATGCCATATTAATAGATGAACAAGGTTATATCAAAGCTGCCTTGAAACAAATTGGCTCTGACCGGAACAGATATCGAGAAATTAAGCCAGGTATATTATATAAGTCTCCACCTAAACAGGACAAAATCAATCCTTTAACGGTCAGTAAAGAAAAATTTATAACTATACTAAAAGAAACCAGCAATTCGAAAGAAGAAGTATATTTATGGCAATTTTTCTTTAAAAACTTTACCGGTATCAGCATAAAAAGTGCCCAAGAGCTAGTAGCTTTTCTAAATTTCCCTGCTCAACAACTTCTTTCTAACTTACCACAGAAAAAGTGGGCTGAATTGTGGGAAAGTTTTATCAATTTTAGACAGAACTTACTTAATCATAATTTAGCACCGAAGATAGTGATTGATAAAAATAATGGTAAGGTTATTGATTATTCCCTGATTCACCCTCTAAAGCAAGCAAATTTATCCTATTTAACATTTGATCAGACTTCTTCCTGCCTTGAATTTTTCTTTAATCATCTGGATGAAGAAGAAAAAAAACAAGAACTATACCATACTATTAACAGGGTTTTAAATAAAAATAAGGAAAAATTAGAGAAAAAAATGATTTTTTTGGAAGAAAAAAACAAAGAGATAACCCATTGTATTCAATATAAACAAAAAGGTGAACTTATTAAAGCAAATTTATGGAATATAAAACCGGGTAGCAGTAACATAACCTTAACTGATTATTGCTCACCAGGTCAACCAGAAATTAACATAGAATTAAATCCTGATTTGCCTCCCCTGCAAAACGCCCGTAATTATTTTAAAAAATACAAAAATTTACAGAAAAACCAAGAAAGAATCAAAAAACAAATGCTGGAAAATCAGGAATCTTTACAGCAATTAAATGAATTATATTTAAAATTAACTGAAAGCAAGAATTCTCTAAAAGACTTATCCGTCCTCTACCAAAAATTAGTGCAATTAAATTTTATTGAAAAGAAAAAAGAAATACCGATTAAAGGTAAAATTATCACGACTAAAAAACCTTCTATAATCAAATTTCTTTCTCCGGACGGCTGGACTATTTTAGTAGGCAAAAACAACAAGCAGAATGAATATCTCCTAAGACATCTCTCCTCAGGAAATGATTTTTGGTTACACAATTTAAACAAACCAGGAGGGCATGTTATTATTAAAAACCACCAAAATTTAGCAAGTCCTCCTGCTACCACCCTTGATATAGCTGCTAAATTAGCAGGATATTATAGCAAAACTAAAAATAATGAAAATACACTGGTAATATACACCCTTAGAAAATATGTTAAGAAACCAAAAAATAGTAAATTAGGTAAAGTAATATATACTCATGAAAAGATGATTCCGGTTACCATTAATCATGAGGAAATTAGAAAAGAGATTGCTAGAATGATACTAACTTAAAGAACATAAAGAGCTGATAGTTGCTCTAAAAAATCATCCGGTAAAGGTGAGGTAAAACTGAGTAACTGATCAGTAACCGGATGAGTAAATTGTAAAAAGTGGGAATGTAAAGCCTGCCTTTTTATTAATATTATCTCCTTTTTTTCCTTGGCTAATCCATAGACCTTGTCCCCTACTACTGGATAACCAAGGTATCGTAAATGAACCCTAATCTGATGGGTGCGCCCAGTATACAATCTAACTAACAAGAGAGTAAATGAATCAAAATATTTAATTAATTTAAAGTAAGTTTTGGCTTCCCGACTGGCAATACTGGAAACAGCCATCTTGTTCCCATGTTTTTGGTCTCTACCTATAGGTGCCTCAATATATCCCTCCTCATCCTTTATAAGACCATGGACTAAGGTAATATACTCCTTTACTATTTTTCTCTCTTTAATCTGTTGGGTTAAGAAATGATGGGCTTGCTCTGTTTTAGCAATTATCATCAATCCAGAGGTTTCTCTATCTAAACGATGCACAATTCCAGGACGGTTTATCCCGCCTATACCCGATAATTTCCCACGACAGTGATAAAGAAGGGCATTGACCAAGGTGCCAGTCTTAATCTTAGCAGTAGGATGGACAATCATGCCAGCATTTTTATCAATAACTATAATCTGCTCATCTTCATAATAAATATTAAGAGGAATGTGCTCAGCTGTTAAAGGCAATTCCTGATTATCAGGAATACTAATGGAAATATTATCTCCCGATTTCAAAATATAACTTGGTTTTACCTTCTGGCCATTCACCAGGATATGGCCAAGCTCAATCAATTCCTTAATTCTACTTCTAGACCAATTAGCAATAACTCTTTTAGTTAAAAAGATATCGATTCTAATTTTTTCTTTTTCTAAATATTGTATTTTATCAGGAAATTTTCTAATATCTGGTGTTCCCATTTTCTCAATTCATTTATAATAGGCAATTTCTTGATTTAACAGGTTACTATTATTTATTTACTTTTTTATTCTTCCAGCTCATTATTTTCTTTTTCTTCTTCTTTATGAAATAAGAAATAAATGATTAGCAAAAAAAGGCCTATATTAATAGCTGAATCTGCAATATTAAAAATAGGCCATATTCTAAAATCTAAAAAATCAATAACACTTCCAACTCTTACCCGATCCAACAAATTGCCTAAAGCCCCACCTAGAATAAAAATAAAAGAAAAAAATACTATTTTGCTCTTCTGGGCAATCTTTGATAAAAACAGGATCAAAAATAGAATAACTAATAAACCAACAGTAATGAAAATAATATTATCAAATTTAAAGATACCAAAGGCAGAAGCTGGATTCTGGATATAAGTTATATGAAAAATCCCTGGAATAACCGGAATAGATTCCATTAACTCCATATTTCTTGATATCCATATTTTGGTGACTTGATCTGCCAGGACTACCAATAATACCCCAATAATAAAACGCATTGAGTCTCCATTTCATTGTTATAGGTTATAGATCGTTTTTTTCTTTCTCTAATACCGAAACACACCTCTGACAAACAGTGGGATAGGTAATATCCTTACCTACTGTCTCAGAATAACACCAGCATCTCTCACACTTCTGGCCGGGCGCCATTTTGATTACTATAGCAATATCCGGGACTTCTTCTCCTGGGAACATATTTTCCTCAGAAATTTGATGGGAGTCATAGCATAAATTGACTTTGGAAACAATAAAAATCATCTCCAGTAGATCTTGAAATTGTAACAAATAATCATAAAGCGACTTTTCAGCAGTATAAATATTCACTTGAGCCTGCAGTGAGTTACCAATTAGACCATCTTTTCTCTTGATTTCCAGTGCTTTTAAAACATCTTTCCTTACTTTCAAGAGTATATCCCAATTTTTTTCCATTTCCACTTGAACTAGTGTAGAATCTACTGAAGGCCAGGAAGCTAAGAAAACACTTTCTTCCTGTGGCCCAATAGCAGATAAAAATTGCCATATTTCTTCAGCGGTAAAACTCAATACCGGCGCAATCAGGCGGGCTAAATCAGTTATTATTCTATATAACACTGTTTGAGCAGCTCTCCTGGACAAAGAATTAGCATTCAGCACATAAAGACGGTCTTTAATTATATCCAGATAGAAGGAACTTAAATTTAAAGTACAGAAATTGTGTATATCATGATAAAGGGCATGAAATTCATAATTCTCGTAATTCTCAGTAGTTTTTTTTATCAAATCCTGTAGTTGACTTAAAATAAGCTGATCAATTTCCTCCAGCTGATGGTAAGAAACTAAATACTTTTCAGGATTAAAATCATATAGATTACCGAGAATAAAGCGAGAGGTATTCCGTATTTTCCGGTATATCTCCACTAATTGTTGCAATATATTCTGTGAAATTCTTATATCTTTCTTATAATCAGAAGAGGCAACCCACAATCTAAGAATATCCGCTCCATACTGGTCAATAACTTCCTGTGGTGCAATGACATTACCGAGAGATTTGGACATTTTCCTTCCTTCTTCATCTACCGTAAAGCCATGAGTCAGAACTGACTGGTAAGGTGCTCGATCAAAGGCAGCTACAGATGTTAACAGAGAAGTCTGGAACCAGCCGCGATGTTGATCAGTTCCTTCCAGGTACAATTCGCAAGGCCAATGCAAATCTTCTCTGGTTTGCAATACGGCAGCATGACTACATCCTGAATCAAACCAGACATCCATAATATCTTTTTCTTTTTCAAATTCAGTTCCCTGGCAATGAGGGCATCGGAATCCCTTGGGGAGAATCTCCTTGGCACTCATGGCAAACCAAGCATTGGACCCTTTTCCCCTAAACAATTTTTTAACCACATTGATAGTTTCAGGGGTAATAACTATTTCCTGGCATTTCTGGCAATAAAAAGCAGGTATAGGAACACCCCAGACTCTCTGTCGTGAGATACACCAATCGGCTCTTTCTGCTACCATTTCATAGATTTTCTCTTTCCCCCAGCTGGGAATCCATTGAACTTCATCAATAGCCTTCAGAGATTTTTCTCTAAACTTATCAACTGAGACAAACCATTGTTCAGTTGCTCTAAAAAGAATTGGATTTTTACACCTCCAGCAATGGGGGTAAGAATGTTTTATCTTGCCTGCTCCTAAAAGATAACCCTTATTAGCTAAGGCCTCGATTACTTTCTTATTTCCTTCTCGATAATCAAGACCTTGAAAAGGACCAGCATTTTCATTTAATCGACCCTTGCTATCCAGTACAGAAACAATGGGTAATTGATATTTCATGCCGATTTCATAGTCTTCCTGTCCATGCCCAGGAGCAGTATGAACACATCCAGTCCCCTCTTCTAAGGTAACATGTCTACCTAATATAATAATAGAGTCTCTTTCTAATAGAGGATGTCTACATTTAATACTCTCAAAAACATTTCCAGGTTGTTCTGCTATGACTTGATATGATTTGATTCTTATTTTTTTCATTACTTCATCAACTAATTTAGAAGCCACAATTAAATTCCCTTGCTCCGTTTTTACCAGACTATACTGGTAGTCAGGATGCAAAGTAATGGCAAAATTACCTGGTATAGTCCAGGGAGTTGTAGTCCAGATTACCACAAAAGTTTCACCTGGCTTAGCTTTGGGAAATATCAAACTTAAATTATCAATAACCCTGAACTTAACATAAATGGAATCACTTTCTTCATCACTGTATTCAATTTCAGCAGCAGCCAGAGCTGTTTCGCAAGAGGGACACCAGTAAACTGCCTTCAATCCCTTATAAATATAACCTCGCTCATACATCTTACCAAAGACTTCAATCTGTTTTTCTTCGTATTTCGGTAAAAAAGTTAAATAGGGATTTTCCCAATCACCAATAACCCCTAACCTCTTAAATTCTTCTCTTTGAATATTAATATACTTCTCAGCATATTCCTGACATTTTTTTCTTAATGCCACTGGATCAATATCGTTAAGGGTTACCTTTAATTCTTGGCTTACTTTATGTTCAATGGGCATACCATGAGTATCCCAGCCTGGAACATAATAGGCGTTAAAACCTTTCATCCATTTAAATTTAGGTATAATATCCTTGAGTATTTTATTATAGGCGGTCCCAATGTGGATATGACCATTAGCATAAGGTGGGCCATCATGTAAGATGAATTTTTCTCTATGCTGATATTTTTGCAATAATTTTTTGTCCAATTTAATATTCTGCCAAAATTTAAGCATCTTGGGTTCTTCTTTTGGTAAATTGGCTTTCATTGAAAAATTTGTTTTTGGTAAATTAAGTGTTGCTTTAAAATCCATAACTAACTCCCTCTTTATCATCAGATTAGAATTCATTTTAATTATTTTGCTATAAGCTTAGGAAATTTCTCCCTATTACAAGATATTCAAGGGGAATTCTTCCCCTTGAAATCCCCTGAAAGAAAATACAATTCAAGAAAATGCTATCTTGTTTTACAACAAGATATTCAGGGAGCTTCGTCCCCTGAAACCCCTGAATTATCACCCTCACCTTACCTCTCCCTTCTAAGGGGATATGGTGATGAGCATAACTGTATTTAGTTTCATTAAACCATAGATATAACATCAAATTCGGTATACGTTATACGTAATACGGTATACGATTTTGTCATTGCCAGGAGCCAATTCAGTAATAAGTAACCAGTAATAAGTAATAAGCAAACTAAATACCAGATACCAACGACCAACGACTAATTTTAACGATATACGTTATACGTTATACGATATACGATTTTGTCATTGCGAGGAGCAAAGCGACGAAGCAATCTCATCCACT
>DKFO01000025.1 GCA_002452835.1 Candidatus Atribacteria bacterium UBA6794
TTTTATCCCAGAAAACGTAGAGAGTGGGCTAATAAAATCTGATGGTCAATTTATAGTTTCCCAGGATTATAGTAATTTAAATAATAGCAGTTTATTGAATATTAATAATGCTACTTCTCGCCAATTAGAGGAACTACCTGGTATCGGTAGCGTTCTTGCTGAACGGATCATAGAATATAGAGAAAGTAATGGTGTATTTCGTAATATAGAAGAGATTAAAGATGTTCCCGGAATTGGAGAAAAGAAATTTGAAGCCATTAAGGAGTTAATCACTGTCTATTAAGCAAGAAAATTCATTATCTTTTTTACAGGGACCGCTACTTTTAGTATTAATAAGTTATATTTCAGGGATATTACTTCAGAAGTTATTTAATTATTTTTCTTATCAAATATTATTTTTAGGATGCTTGATTATCTTTTCGCTTATGCTCATCTCTTATAAAAAAGGCTGGCGGATAATTGGTATTATAATTATTTTATTTTTTATCATAGTTGGTATGTTAAATACTTCTTATCAAATGACCCCTAAAGATGCTAATCATGTTTACCAGTTTGCCAACCAACCTGGATATTTAACGGGGGCTGTCCAGGAAGTCCAGAATAGGCAAAATAATAGCTATCAGGAAGTAATACTTGATACTCAACTTTTTCAAGGACAGAAGGAAAGTTACCATATTTCTGGAAGAGTCCTCTTGAAAATATATGGTGAAGGTTTGTCTTTGCAATATGGTGATATAGTTAAAGCAAAAGTTTTATTGCAAGAGCCAAAATTGATAAGTAATTTTGGTGAATTTGATTATCGGGAATATTTAGCTCGACAGAAAATATTTTTGACAGATAGCATTAATATAGAACAACTAAAGGTCATTGGCGTTAATAAGAAGTTTAGTATTTCATCTTTACTTTATAATATTAAAGAGAGTATTACTAAAAAAATTGAAATAATTTATCATTACCCTCATAGTGAATTAGTTAAGGCAATTATTACTGGTAATAAAACAGAAATACCCCAGAGATGGGAACTATTATTCCAGGATGCTGGTGTCATGCATATTTTAGCCATTTCTGGATTACATGTTGGAATTATCGCCTCTGCTCTTTTTTTTATTTTGAAATTTATACCCATAATTGGTCAGAAGAATAATTTAAGATACCTGACTATTATTATTTTTTTAATGGGATATGCAGCAATGACTGGTTTTCGTCCTTCTGTAAGCAGAGCTACTTTGATGTTTCTTACTCTTCTTCTTGCTACCTATTTTAATCGGCCTTATCATATCTATAACAGTCTTTATTTAGCAGCTTTATTAATCTTGTTTTATCAGCCATTATTCTTATATGATGCTGGTTTTTTACTTTCATTCACCGTAACATTCTTTATCATTTATCTTTTTCCAATTTTAGAAGATAAACTGAGTATCTTACCTTCCTATATTTCCAAACCCTTAGCAGTTTCTTTAGCTGCCTGGTTCGGGATGGCTCCTCTTTCTGCCTATTTCTTCTATAAAATATCTTATATTGCTATTTTATCTAATTTAATCATTGTGCCTTTGCTTAGTACTATATTAATCATGGGTTTAATTTCTATTACTTTATCTTTTGTATTTATCCCATTAGCCAGTATATTGGCTTTATTAAATCAATATTTAATTTCATTGTTGGTTGGGACGACAAATTTTCTCTCCTCTTTACCTTTTGCCTACCAATTTGTTAGAAAACCCGGTATAACACTTACCCTGTATTATTATTTTATTATTCTGTTATTTTTTTATGCCCTGCATTGTTGGTCTCAACTGAATCTAATTACTAAAAAAAGAATCTTCTGGACTATTACTTCCTCTGGATTTATAGTCCTATTTATGCAAATTATTTCGCCCTTAAATTCTCTTTCTGTTCATTTTCTAAATGTAGGTTATGGAGATTCTATTCTGATTAAAACTCCTCAAGAAAAGAATATCTTAATTGATGGTGGAGGAACACCTTTTCATGATTTTGATGTAGGTGAGAATATTGTTCTACCCTATTTGAGAAGATTAGGAGTTAAACATATTGACCTGATATTCTTAACCCACCCGGATATAGACCATCTGGAAGGATTAATTCCTATTTTGAAGGAAATGAAAGTAGATATGGTTATTGATAGTGGAATAAACTGTCAGCAAGATACCTATCTAAATTTTCTCTCTCTTATTCAGGAAGATGAGGAAATATCATACTATCAAGCCAGGGCCGGTGATGTTATCAAATTGTCTCCTGATCTTCAGTTGGTAGTACTCAATCCTCTAAATAGAAAAGATTATGGTCAGCAAAGTAATTTTAATAATCATTCAATTGTGCTAAAATTACTTTATAAAAATATTAGTTTCCTGTTTACTGGCGATATTGAAGAGAAAGCAGAAATAAATCTATTATCCTGGAATACTTTTTTACAGAGTGATATATTGAAGGTAGCACATCATGGTAGTAATACCTCAACAACAGATTTATTTCTTAACCAGGTTAAACCAGAAGTTGCTATCATCTCGGTAGGTACTAACAATTTTGATCACCCAAATGCTGAAGTTATGGAAAAATTAGAAGCCAGCTGTCAAAAAGTGTTCAGGACCGATTTGAATGGAACAGTCTTAATCAGAAGTAATGGCCAGAAATATTATATTACTACTTTAAGGTGAATAAATAATATGGCTACCAAATACACCACCCTTAATTATTTTTCCTTACTAAGAGAAATAGAGCACGATTCTATCAAACCTATCTACTTGATATACGGTGAAGAGAGTTATTTGCATAATATGGTTGTGGATAGATTCAAAACATATTTTGCTAAAAATAATCAGAATGTGAATTATGAAACATTTTCAGGGGAAGACCTTGATTTTAATCGTTTAGCCAATTCACTACAAACTTTGCCACTTGGAGCTATGAGGCAATGTATTATAATCAAGCAGTTAGAAAAAGTAAAATCTTCAATTTCTCAAAGATTAGATGACTTATTGAGCCATCTTCCCTTAGGGGATAAAAATTTATTAATTTTACTCTTTTCTAATGAGAAACAGATTCCTAAATATATTTCTTTAGAAAAGATAAAACAAAAGGGAGCTATTACCGCTCTGCCAAAACTTAAGCCATTTCAGATTAAGCAATGGATTAGGAGGAAATGTCAAGAAGGTCATAAAGAGATAACAGAGGAAGCAATCTATTATCTACAAAGACTAACGGAGAATGATTTAAGTCAGATTAATAATGAACTAGAAAAGTTATTTTGCTTTTTAGGCAATACTGCTACCAGAATTAATAAAGATGAGGTAATAGATGATTTCTATGGACTTCAAGCCGGAAATATCTTTGATTTTGTTGATGCAGTGGGAGAAAGAAAAACTAAAGATGCTTTAAGTTTACTTAGAAAATTGGAAGAAAGTGATTACCACCCCTTATCTTTATTAGCAATGATTAATCGCCAGATAAGACTTATTTTACAAACAAAATTGTCTTCTGGTGATTTAAAAAAATTAGAGAGAGAAATTAATCTCCCTCCTTTTGTTATTAAAAAACTTATAGGTCAATCCCAAAAATATGAACTAAATGAATTAAAAAAAGCCTACTCTTATTTGCTGGATGCGGAAATTAGTTTAAAGAGTGATTCTACCCCATCTATGGTAGTTTTAGAACAATTAGTAGTTAATATAACAGAGTTGTCAAGGGGAATCCTTCCCCTTGACAACCCCTGAATCTGAGCTTGAAATATAATATTCATTTATACTTATTTATAGTTATTATTTGTTCTTTGATATTTTATCTTTATTTTTTTAGAATTTAAGAATATCGTAATTGCTGGGCAATTACAATATTCAAGGGGAACACTTCCCCTTGACAACCCCTGAATCTAACCTTAAGGTAATATTTTATCACCCTCTCCCTTAGAAGGGAGAGGGAAGAGGTGAGGGTGATCGAAAATATCATAAGATTACGATACTATAAATAATAAATAGAAAAATACTTATTTTTTTTCATCATCTGGAGCAGGTTGATCTTTAGAACTTAGTATGTTAAGTTTAAGTTTCTTTGCTAGTAGGGATTTTTTTCTGGCAACTGTATTTTTGGCTAATATTCCTTTTGATACTGCTTTATCTAAAGCAGAAATACATTGCTGGTAGTATTGCTGAATAGTTTCCTTATTTTCGGTGATAAGTGATTTTTCAAATTTTTTAATTAAAGTTTTTACTTTAGCTTTATAAGCAGAATTTCTTTGTCTTTGCTTTTCAGAAAGCTTTACTCTTTTAATAGCTGATTTAGTTATTGGCATTTTCGATATCCTTTCTATTATTTTCACTGGAAAATTTTAACATCTTTTTTGTTTAAAATCAAGAAGTAACAAACAAAGTTTTTAGAGCTTTCAAATATTGGAGCAGAAAAATGGACAAGAGTAATTTGTGGGTAGCCAGATATACTGGCATAGTAATGATAGCTACATTGGTATGTCGCATCTTAGGTTTAGGTAGGGAGATGGTTATTTCCAATCAATTTGGAGCTGGGATTGAGACCGATGCCTTTTTTATTGCCTTTATGATACCAAATTTGTTAAGAAGTTTTATCGGAGAAGGGGCATTAAACACTGCTTTTATTCCCATATTTTCAGAATGTTTAACCAATCAAGATAAAAAAAAGGCTGATGCCTTTGCCAGTAATGTGCTTAACATTTTAATTATTATTCTAGTTATCATAATAATAATAGGCATTTGGGGAGCCCCTTGGATAATAAAAATTGTTGCTGGTGGATTTAAACAGGACCCGGAAAAATATTTATTAACTGTTCGCTTGACCAGAATTATGTTCCCCTATATTGCTTTTGCCGCTATTGCTGCTCTATTTATGGGAATTTTAAATTCTTATAAACAGTTTTTCATTCCTGCTTTGGCACCAGCCATGTTGAATATTGGCATCATTTGGTTTGCTTTTCTCTATGGGACAAAGTTAGGAATTTACAGTTTAACTATTGGTGTCCTTATCGGGGGATTAGCACAGGTATTGATTCATATACCTTCTTTGTGGAAAGGTGGTTTTCAGTATCAATTGGTGCTAAATTTTCATAATCAGAAAGTTAAAGAGCTTTTCCAAATTTTAATACCAGCCATCATTGCTCTAGCCATTGATAAAATAAATTTTGTAGTGGATCGAGTTATTGCTTCTTATCTAGCCCATGGAAGTATTTCAGCTTTATATTATGCCAATCGACTGATGCAATTCCCTCTGGGTATTTTTGGTATAGCCCTTTCCATTGCCATTCTTCCCACCCTTTCTGAATATGTAGCAAAAAAGCAAATTGGAAAAATGAAAGAGAGCTTTTCTTTTGGTATTAAGCTTCTTTCTTTATTTACTTTACCTTCTACTGTAGCTTTACTTGTTCTCAGTTACCCTGTTGTTCGTTTATTTTATGAACATGGCTTATTTAATCCTCAAGATACTGACTTAACTAAAGTTGCCTTGATTTGTTATACTATAGGTTTATATGCCCTAGCTCTCTTAAGATTGGTTATCAGTACTTTTTATGCTTTAAAAGATACTAAGACACCAATGAAAATAGGTTTTTTGGTAGTTATTTTTAATATTGTATTAGACCTTATATTGGTACGTTATTTAGGTCATGCCGGCATAGCTTTGGCCACCTCGCTGGCAGCAATTGTTCATCTTATTATGTTAAGTATTGCCTTGCAAAAGAAGATAAAAGGGCTTTTTACTAAAGAACTGTTCACATTTTTCTGGAAAACAGGCTTGGCCTGTTTATTGATGGGACTTTTTTGCTGGGGAGTAAGTCAGTATTTTGACTTTAAATTTAATATGAGTTTAAAAATATATCAACTTAACCAGGTTCTGATTTCAGGAATTATAGGTTTAATGGTCTATTATTTTAGTGGTATAATGATGGGTATCCCAGAATTCAGGAATGCAAAGCAAATTATTTTAAATATCATTAAGATAAAGACTAAGGAAGAAGATGAAAATGACTGAGCTGACTAAAATTGAGAATATTCGTAATTTTTCTATCATTG
>DKFO01000075.1 GCA_002452835.1 Candidatus Atribacteria bacterium UBA6794
TACCTACAAAATATTGACACAGACCGGACTTGATTGTGCTTTGTGGTAGCCAAGTAAAAGTGATAGTATAGACAATATAATTAATCTAACAGATAAGTAAGTGGATGAATCAAGATAAAGTTAAAAAAATCAAATTTAAAGGCGAGGTAAAAGCAAAATGAGAGAGATAGTAGTTTTAAGTTTGGAATCCTAATTTTAAAATAAATTGTTAGAAAGAAAGAGGTAGGAATAATATGATGAATAAAAATAACAAAAGAAGGATTGCTATTCTTACTGGTGGGGGAGATTGTCCGGGTATTAATGCCGTGATTCGAGCTGTTACCAAAAAGGCAATTCTGAAATATGATATGGAAGTCGTGGGAATTAAAGACGGTTATGAGGGATTAATCCATAATCAGTATCGCCCTTTAAGTTATGATGATGTTTCCGGCATTCTCACCTTAGGAGGTACTATACTGGGAACCACCAATAAGGCTGATCCTTTTCATTATGCAGTGAAAAGCGGCAGTCAGTTGAAATTTGAGGACCGTTCTCGAGATGTTTTAAGAAATATTGAAGAACTTAAGATAGATGGTCTGGTCTGTATCGGGGGTGATGGGACTTTGAGTGTTGCCCATCATTTTTATCAGGAAGGTGTACCAGTAGTTGGTGTCCCTAAGACTATTGATAATGATATCAAGGGAACAGATATTACCTTTGGTTTTGATTCTGCTGTTACTATTGCTACTGAAGGGATTGACCGCATTCATACTACTGCCCAGTCCCATCATCGTATTATGATTATAGAAGTGATGGGTCGTAAAGCCGGTTGGATTGCCCTTCATTCCGGAATTGCCGGAGGTGGAGATGTCATTTTAGTACCTGAAATTCCCTATCAAATTGAAGAAATTGCTGAATATGTCCATAAAAGAAGTAAGAAAGGGCGTCGCTTCAGTATCATTGTAGTGGCCGAAGGAGCCAAGCCAGTGGGTGGTGAGGTGGTTATTCAAAGAATTGTGCAGGAAAGTTCTGATCCAATTCGTTTAGGAGGTATTAGTTTTGTGTTGGCCGAACAGCTGGAAAAGATAGTTGATCTGGAAACCCGTTCGGTAGTTTTGGGACATCTGCAGAGAGGTGGTTCTCCAACCCCCTTTGACCGTATTTTGGCAACTCGTTTGGGATCTAAAGCAGTAGACTTAATTGCAGAAAAAGATTATGGGAAGATGGTGAGTGTTCAGGGTAGTAGTTTAGGGGAGGTTCCTTTAGAGCTGGTTACCCAGGGTCCTCGTTTAGTTCCGAAAGACCATGAACTTATTACTGCTGGCCGGGAAATCGGAGTTAGTTTTGGAAATTGAAAATATTGTTGCTATTTAAGTGTTTGGTCAATATAATAATGGTTAATCTTTAAATTTAAGGAGATAACCTAAAATATTAAATCATAAAAATTCCTCAATACAAGTCAACCAGCGCACCAGGCAGGGAATGCTGGTAGCCATAACCATACTGATAGCTAATACCCTTTTGGTCATCCTTAAATACTGGGTAGGACTGCAACTGTCTTCAGTTGCCATTATGGCTGAAGCCTGGCATGGTTTGTCGGATTCATTAACAACAATTATAGTTCTGGTCGGATTTAAGATGGCTTCTAAACCAGCGGATAAGGAACACCCCTTTGGTCATGGCCGAATGGAGGTCATTTCTTCTCTGATTATAGCCTTAGTTCTATTTCTGGTAGTCTTTAACTTTTTTGTTGAGGCAACAAATCGGCTCATCCAGAGACAGTCAGTTCAATATACCCAAACTGCTCTTATTATCTTTATTATCTCTTTAGCAGTAAAGGAATTAATGGCTCAGGTATCCATTCGTGTGGGTAGAAAGATAAAATCGGATTCCCTTATTAGTGATGGTTGGCATCATCGTAGCGATGCCTTTGCCTCTCTTATTGTTGTGGTAGGCATTTTCTTAAATCCCTATTTTTGGTGGATTGATGGAGTAATGGGAATTATTATCTCTCTCATTATAGCCAAGATTGCTATTGATATATTAAGGGATACGATCAGTAGACTAATTGGGGAAAAACCAGAAGAATCGTTTATCAGGGAACTGGAGAAGATAGTGAGGGAAAATACCTTTAAGGATGTTAAGCTGCATCATGTGCACCTGCATAAATACGGAAATCACCGGGAATTAACCTTACATATTGTCTTACCAAAAGATATGAAACTGGATAAAGCACATCAGATTGCCACTGATTTAGAAAAGATTATTAACACAGAGATGTCGGTAGATACTACTATTCATGTGGAAAGTGAAGAGGCAAAGTAATTACTATGCTTGCTAAATTGTAAAATCAAGTTGACAAAAATAATTTTTTATAGTAAATTACTACTAAAAGAATAGTATTAGTAGTAATATAGGAGTGTAAATTTGATGAGACTCTCCACCCGTTCTCGATATGGGACCAGATTGATGTTGAAGCTGGCTTTGAATTACACCAAAGGCCCCGTCTTTTTAAAGGATATTGCTCAGGAGGAAGAAATCTCAGAGAAGTATTTAAGTCATTTAGTGATTCACCTTAAGGCCAGTGGATTGATTAGTTCATCCCGTGGGGCACATGGAGGATATCGATTGGCAAAACCCCCCCAGCTCATTACTGTAAAAGACATTGTCCAGGCTCTAGAGGGAAATTTAAGCACAGTAGAATGTGTAAAAAATCCTTCTGTCTGTAAAAGAGTCAAAGGTTGTGTGACTCGTGATGTTTGGGAAACCCTGGATGAAAAGATTTCTGATACTCTTAACTCAGTTACTTTAAATGATTTAATAAAGTCTAAAAAATTAGTGCTGGAATAACATTATTGAATTTAAAACTTAGAAGGAGATATTTTATATGAAAACTCGAAAAGTCTATATGGATAATAATGCAACTACACCGCTGCATCCACAAGTAAAAGAAGAGATGATTAAGGCTATGGAGGTATTTGGTAATCCTTCCAGTTTACATCAATTTGGGCGAGCGGCTAAAGCTATGATGCAAGAGGCAAGGGAAAAAGTAGCTTCCTTTATTGGTGGTAGTCCAGAAGAAATTATTTTTACTGGTTCAGGCTCTGAAGCCAACAATACAGTGCTTTCTATCTTAGTCTGTCACTCTCGAGAATGTGATTGTTCTAAAGTAGGGAAATTTAGAAGGATAATTACCACCGTTATTGAACATCCCTGTATACTAGAGACGGCTAAATGTCTCTCGGACCGGGATATTAAGGTAAGTTATTTAAGTGTAGACCAATATGGAAAAGTTAGAATAGAAGAACTGGAAGATGAACTTAAAAAAGGTCCCGCCCTGGTATCTATAATGACTGCCAATAATGAAATAGGTACCATCCAGGATATCAAACAAATTTCTCGCCTTGTCCATCAGTATGGAAGCTTGTTTCATACCGATGCTATTCAGGCAGTTGGTAAAATTCCAGTAGCTGTTAACGATTTGGAAGTTGATTTTTTGACCCTTTCCGGTCATAAGGTTTATGGACCCAAAGGGATAGGCGCCTTATATGTGCGTCGGGGCACCCCATTTTGTCCTTTAATAAGAGGTGGCCATCAGGAGAGCGGGCGAAGGGCAGGAACAGAAAATACCTTAGGCATAGTAGGTTTTGGTAAAGCAGTAGAGATGCGCAAAGAGGAGATGCCTTCTGAACATGAAAGATTGTTGCTATTTAAAGAAAGATTAAAAGATGGGTTAAAGAAAAACATTGATCATATTTATTTTAATGGTCACCCCCAGGATTGTCTGGCCAATACTTTAAATGTATCTTTTCCCGGGGCAGAGGGTGAGGCAATATTACTTTATTTGGATTTAGCCGGAATAGCAGTGTCCACTGGTTCAGCCTGTGCCTCTGGTTCACTGGATCCTTCCCATGTATTGGTGGCAATTGGAATCCCCATAGAATATGCCCATGGATCGATAAGAATAAGTATGGGGAGAAATACTACCTTAGAGGATATTGATTATATAATTGAAATAATGCCAGGGATTATCAAGAGAATAAGAAACATGTCTACCGTAGAGGTAGGGGGAAAAAGAAATGGCTAATAAAATAGACTGGGTTTATTCAGAACGATTAAAAGAACATTTTTTGAATCCACGCAATATTCTGGAAGATGAGGATTCTTATCAAGAGGACGGTAAAGGAATTGTGGGTAACATAAAATGCGGTGATCAGATGATGGTAGTTATTAAAGTGGATAAAGCTAAGGGTATTATCACTGATTGTAAATGGAAGACCTATGGTTGTGCCAGTGCCATTGCCAGTACCTCGATTCTATCGGAGATGGTCAAAGGGATGACGCTGGAGGATGCCTATTATATTTCAGCTAAGGATATTGCCAGAGAATTGGATGGATTACCGGAACATAAAATACATTGTTCCGTTTTGGGTGATAAGGCTCTCAGGGCTGCTATCAATGATTACTATAGACGAAATGGTATGGAAGATAAGATTAAAAAGGAAGAAGCACGGATAGTTTGTCAATGTCTGAATATTACTGATAGAGAAATTGAAGAGGCGGTATTAAATGGTGCCCGAACTTATCTGGAATTACAGGAACGAACCAAGATAGGCACGGTGTGCGGACAATGTAAGGAAGAAACTTTAGACCTTCTGGCTAAGTATATATCAGAACATTTTAGCGAAGACAAAAAAGAAAAATTGGAAAATATTAATAAGAAAAAATCTGAATAATTTAAAATAATATTGATAAGATTAGGATATAAGAGAGATGGTAAGAGTGAATATATACAGGAGGTGGTTATTTGCAGACCTTAATAAAGGTTGTTATTAGTGTAATTATTATTTTACAGTATCGGAATTTCAAAAAATTTCGATACTGTAAAATAATATAAAATTATTTAATAAATAAATAACAATATATTTTGCTTTTAATTCAGGGGATCTCAAGGGGAAGGATTCCCCTTGAATATCTTGATAGCTACTGAAATAGGCAAAAGAATTCCCTCTGCTGCCGGATTGATAGGTGTTATGCCGCTTACCGGGGCACTGGTATTAGTTTGGATATATCTGGAAAATGAGGGTAACCTGAAAATTATGCAAGATTTTACTAAAGGCGCTCTTTGGGGAATTTTACCCAGTATTCTTTTCTTTTTAGTTGCTTGGTATTGTTTTAAAAGAAACCTTACCCTTCCTGTTGTCCTTATTTGCAGCTTTATTTCTTGGTTTGTCGGGGCAATTATCCATCAATGGCTTCTTAGATAATAAAATATTTTTTAACTTTTTATTTTTTTCTTTCCTTATTTTCTCTAAATTGTTCTTTTTTGTAGTATAATCTGTTTCAGAATAAATTTATTTTGGGAAGCAAAAGGTACCTGATTTTTTAACTTTATATATCCAGCAATGAGAGGAAACAAAAAATAAAACTATCCAGTTTTAAAAATCAGTATTTATTACTCTTTCTATATATGTTCTCATTAATGTTGCTTTGCTTTTATGCTACAGGGATTACTGCACAGGAACGTAGTTTTCAAATTACGGATTACCAGGCGCAAGTGCATATTCTGGAAAACGGAGATGTCCAAATCAGCGAAATATTTACTTATGAATTTGAGGGGGACTTTAATGGGATTATCCGAAGTATTGGCACCAAAGGCTCTGATGGGATAGTTTATTTCCAGGCCTCCGAATATTCTCCCCAGAGAAAGACCTTAGAAATATCCCAAACTAGAGAAGGTGAAACGATTAACTTCCGGATTTATGATCAATCCAGCAATGAAAGAAAATCTTTCTTGCTGGAATATCAGCTCCAGAATGTAATTACTAAATATAATGATATAGCTGAATTTTATTGGAAATTTTTTGACCATACCAATACCTCACCTATTGACCGAGTGCAAATTGAGGTTATCTTTCCTAATCGAACTGTGTCAGCTGATGACTTAAGAGTTTTTGGTCATGGACCCTCACATGGACAGGTAGCAATTGGAGACCAGGGTATTGTTTTATATGAAGTTGATGGTCTTTCGGCAGGTGAAATGGTGGAGGCGAGGGTGCTCTTCCCTCCTTCCTTTGTTCCTGCTGCTGGTAAAGTTATTGCTCAGGATCAGTTTGAACAGATTATGCAGGAGGAATTAGCTTGGGCAGAAAGGTCTAAGCGGGAAAATATTTCTCTTCTTTTCGGTTTCTTACTCATTCCGGTTGTTATTATATTGAATATTATTATGGCTATCAGACTTTATTTTAAATATGACCGAGAACTTAAGCCAGAGATGCAACTTGATTATTACCGGGAGCTACCACAGGATGTTACCCCGGCAGTGGTAAGCCAATTGATGAGTGTAGCGGGAGCTACTACCAAAGATATTATGGCCACCCTCATGGACCTGGTACGCAAGGGATACTTAAAAATGGAAGAGATACCAATAGGAAGAAAAAAGGATTATCGATTTAGCCTGCTAAATAAAGACACCAGTTCCCTGAAGGAGCACGAAGTAGGTTTAATGCAGTGGTTGATTCAGCTCATTGGTAATGGAGAATCGGTCACTTTGAAAGAAATAGAAAGATATTCCAAATCATCTATGACTCAGACCTCTTTTTTCAATCATTATAAACACTGGCTACACAGTGTAAAGAAAGAATTTAAGAAGTTAAATTATTTTAACGAATCAAAACCTGCTCTTAAAATTGCCCTGAAGACAGTTTTTTGGGAGATTATTATGGTAATAATAATGATGGTTATATCATTTTTATTTCAGATACCCTGGTATGCCTTAATCCCTTTATTATTTGCCGTGGTTATTACCGGAGTAGGGTTGATTGGATATGGAGCAATAATCAGAAAGAAGACCCAGGTTGGGGTTAATGAATACCACAAATGGTCGGCTTTTAAGCGATTTTTATTACACTTCAGTAATATGAAAGATTATGACCTACCATCAATTGTGGTCTGGGAGCATTATCTGGTCTATGCTATATCTCTGGGCATTGCTGATAAGGTTATTGCGAAGTTACAACCGGTTTTGGCTGCACAAAATATCAATATTAATATGAATAATTCTGCCCTCCTCTATCACATGACCAACCGAAATGGTCAATTAAATGCAGCGACTTTTCATTCCTTTGATAAGGCCTTCCATAACGCTTTTGTTCAGGTGAGCCCCTCCACTGGTTCTGGTGGTGGATTCTCCTCTGGCGGCGGAAGAGGAGGTGGAGGTGGCGGGGGAGGTGGAGCCGGTGCCTTCTGATGGTAAAGTATTAAGGAAAAATTTTAAAATAATTTTTTTCAGATAAAATAGTCCTGCATTATAAAATTACAGAATATAATATAGAATATGAATGATATATAAAAGAAAAGGAGCAATTATATGAATTTTATTCTGATTTTTTTAATTCTCATTGTCCTGTGGGCTGCAGTGACTTACAATAGTTTTATTACCTTAAGGGGGAGGGTTGATAATGCCTGGGCTCAGATTGATGTTCAATTAAAGAGAAGATTTGACCTGATACCTAATCTGGTAAATACAGTGAAGGGTTATGCTCAGCATGAAAAAGAAACCCTGGAAAAAGTAACTGAATCTCGTACTAAATACCTAGCGGCTAAAACACCCGATGAAAAATTACAGGCCAACTCAGAGTTGGCCGGAGCCTTGGGGCGACTGTTTGCTGTAGCGGAAAGCTATCCTGATTTAAAAGCCAATGCCAGTTTTCTGGACCTACAAAAGCAACTTAAGGAAACAGAAGACAAAATTGGCTTTTCCCGGCAATTTTACAATGATACAGCTATGAAATATAATGTTAGTATTGTCAAGGTGCCAGCCTCAATTATTGCCAATCTTTTTGGATTTAAAAGCCGTCCTTATTTCGAGGCAGAAGGAGAAAGCAGGGAGAGTGTGGAGGTCAAGTTTTAATATTAACAGCTCTGCATGATTTGATTGACAATGCCAGTTTTTATTAGTTAGAATAAAAAAAGCAAGATAGATATCCAAGATGAAGAGCGGTATATGATTTTTCAAACCAGAGAAGGACAGGGTCAAAGATTTAGACTGAGACAATTTTCCTTTTCGAAAATTTTTGGGAGAGCCTCTCCTGGTATATTTGTTTTATTAATTTTTATATTTTTATTACCTTCATTGGTTGCCTACGGTGAGACCCAACCAAAGTTTCTTATTATTCACCTGGATGCTATTTCCTCTCGTTATTTCTTCCAATACCTGGAGGATGGTTACCTACCTAATGTAAAGGCTATTTTTGAGGAAGGACATACGATACAGTATGGCTTAAGTTTGTTTCCGGGAGGGACAGAGACCATTTACCCCCGTCTCAAGAAAGGTGTAGGAAATGAAAAAGGAGAGAGCGTAGGCTGGGGTTATTATGATCGGGAGAAAGGTAAAGTAGTATCAGATTTACATATCTTTTCCCAGTTGTTCTCTTCCGTTCCTCGTCGGGCCAGAGCCAGCTTTATCTATGGAGTTCCCTGGATAGATACCTTCATGTTTCTGCCCATGATTAATATTCCAGAACTTTTAGAGACCTATGGAGTAATTGAACTCATCTGGTTTGCTACAGATACCGCCGGTCATGCCCTGGGTGAAAAAATATATCTTGATAGTATACGTAAATTTGATAGCTATTTTGGTAAGCTCATTAAGAGATTAAATTTAGCAGAGATTAATCTAATTCTATATTGTGACCACGGTATGTCTTTTGGTAATGAAATAAATATTAACCATGTGTCAGAAATTAAAAGAGTAGTGGGGGAAGGATTAGAGACCTTTCTTTTTCCCCATATATATTTAAAAAATGTTACCTTAAAGGAATATTATGCCCATAAAATTGTTCAGGAGACTGAAATTGATTTTGCTTTTTACCAAGAGGAAAATAATGCCAATAGGGTCATAGGATATTCAGTGCAGGGTAAAGTTATATTCGAAGAAAATAAAGAAGGCAAAATCAGGTATTTATTTGAGGGTGAAGATGTTTTTAATTATTATGAAGATGGTTATCAGGGTGAATGGTTAACTGACTTAGAATGGCTCTCTTTAACTAAAGAAAGTAGATTTCCGGCTGTACCCGTCAATATTTTTAGACTTCTTTCCAATAAGAATGCTGGTGATATTGTGGTGGTAGTTAATCCTCCTAAAATAATTTATACTAAGTTAGGTTATTCTGCTAATCATCATGGGGTGACTGATACAGATCTTTTAATTCCTATCTTACTTAGAGGTAAAGACCTGGAACATCTTTATGATAGGGAGGAGATGTGGCTGCACACTCTCTTTACCAGTATACCAGCTCTCGATTTTGATAATATCGAACCAGAAAGAGAAAAAAACAGTTTTTCTTTCTGGGGAAGTGCTAGTGAAGATTATTATTCCGGTTTTGAATTGTCCTTATCTCCTGCCTACCGCTGGAATATTGCTATGAGTTATGAACCCGATAGTTATAAAGGATGGTTCGAATATGATGTGTATAGTTCTTATGTCATCAGGTTGTGGGCTGGGGCAGGTTTAGAACATCAACTTGATAACTTTGACCCATTCCTTAATACTCGCTTACAGATGGACTTTGGGAAAATACAATTCAATTACGGTGGACAGGTTAATTTTAGCAATTGGAAAGATTGGCAGGAGAACAGGAAGGAAATTAGCTACCAGATCAATGATCGCCTCTCCTTTAACTGGCATATTCCCAATCGTTTTGGTTTTACCCTCCACTGGTAATTTTGTCATAGGGATAGCAGAAGGCCTATCCCTTGTGGTATAAATTTTATTAACCCTTGTTTCAGGGTGTTGCTTAAAAGGGAAAGTTTAATTGTATAAAATGCTAAAATCAGGTATAATTTTAATGGTCCCCAATTTATATATTAAAACACTGAAATTTTGATATACTTATATAAATTCCACAGAATATAATTAATTATATAATTATTTCTATATTTTTAAGTAGCAATATCATATAGAATATAGATGAGATGAAATTTTTTAAATCATTTGATAGATTTATGACTATAATCAATAACTCCTTTATATTTAGAATATTTAGAGAAATTAGAAAAATTTAAGGTGGGAGGGGATATGCTTATGATATAATAAAAAAAATAATATTAAAGTAATCACAAGCCTGAGGTTTATTAGCTGGGTGATTAGGAATGGAGTATAATATCTAATATAATAAAAAATTTTTATGAATAAACATAAAGGAGATAAAAATGAGTGTTTTAAAGCGTAATGGAATTGTTTTGATTCTTGTTTTGCTGGTGGTAGGTTTTAATGTAGCAGGGGTATTTGCGGCAGATACGATTAAGATTGGTTATTTAGCAGCCCTTACTGGCGATTGGGCTGCCTATGGTCAAACAGAAGAAAAGTCAGCTCTATTAGCTGTGGATGAAATCAATGCCCAGGGTGGAGTGCTCGGTAAACAGATAGAATTAGTAGTTTACGACTTTCGAACCAGGGCAGAAGATGCCGTTAATGCTGTGCGCCGTATGATTGAAGAGGATAAGGTAATTGCTATTGTAGGAGCTAATGGTAGTGGTATCAATATTGCTACTGCACCGATTGTAAATAGACTTAAGGTTCCTCAATTAGGAACTGTATCGACTAACCCAAATGTTACTGTTGATCCCAATGGTAATGTATATCCCTATTCTTTCCGGATATGTTTTACTGATCCCTATCAGGGAAAGTTGATAGCCTATTTTGCTGCCCAGGAACTGAATAAGATGAATGCCGCCATTCTTTATGATATCGGAAGTGATTATTCTCACGGACTTCGTGAATTTTTCATAGATAGTTATAAAGAATATGGTGGTAATATTGTGGCAGACCTGGCCTTCCGAGCCGGAACAGATGTTGATTTTCGTGCTCAACTAACCGAGATTCGTGATAAGAAAGCTGAAGTACTGATTCTTCCCAATATGGGTAAGGAAATGGCTCTCATCATGAAACAGGCACGTGAGCTGGGTATGGATGATATCGTATTTGTGGGTGGAGATGGTTATGCTGAGTTTATGTGGGAAATAGCTGGTGAGGCCATGGAAAATTCCTACTGGATCAACCATGTTGCTCCAGAGGACCCGGCAATGGCACCTTTCTTCGCTGCCTATAAAGAAAAGTGGAATGATGAGTGCAAGGAATTTGTAAATGGAATTCTAGCCTATGACGGTATCTATCTAATGGTTGATGCTATCAGACGTGCTGGTTCTGAAGATCCTACTGCAATAGCTAATGCCCTTGCTGCTACTGAAGGGTTACAGCTTCATCATGCCGTAATAACTATGGATGAATTTCATAATCCCAAGGATAAAGACGGAATTGTGCTTATTGCTAAAGATGGAAGAGGACAATTCTACAAGAAACTTAAACCATAAGGACTTTTTTCTGTTATTACCAGGATGAATCATCAAGGACGGGCACGGATACGGATAGTTCGTGCCCGTTTTTATTATAGAAAGGGGTAGAGTATTTGGATATTTTGTTACAGCAAATTATTAATGGTTTATCTCTAGGATCGGTCTATGCACTTATTGCAGTTGGTTATTCTCTGGTGTATTCTGTGCTTATGTTTTCTAATTTTGCCCATGGTGGTTTTCTAGTTATCGGAGGCTACATCTGTTATTTTGCGCTCAATTCTATGGGGACTGGCATCTTAATAGCCGGATTTCTCTCTCTTCTTGGAGCAGGGGTAGCGGCGGTAGTGACTGAAAAAGTTGCTTACCAGCCCATCAGGGAGAATACCAATAATACCCTTTACCTTTTGATTGCTTCCATGGGTATGAGCATCGTGATAGAAAATATTTTTGTAGTAACCATCGGAGGCAGGTTCCGCGCATTGCCGGCTATCATACCCACTCAACCGGTCCATCTTTTTGGACTTGCTACTACCAGTGCCTTTGACCTGATTTCTTTGCTAGCAGCTGGTGTCTTTCTGGGCATATTACAAATTATATTAGTAAAGACCAAATGGGGATTAGCCATCAGGGCTGCTGCTTATAATTTAAGAATAGCCGGCTTAATGGGGGTCAATGTTAATCTTCTCATTTCTATAACTTTCTTTATTGCTGGTACCCTTGCTGCAGTGGGAGGAATATTTCTGGCGGTCAGGTATACCCTTTATCCACAATTAGGAGCAATTACCATTAAGGCTTTTGTGGCAGCAGTAATTGGGGGGTTAGGGTCTCTCCCGGGAGCTGTGGTAGGTAGTATTATACTTGGTCTGGCAGAGATGCTCACTGCTGGCTTTATTTCCAGCCAGTTAAGAGATCTGGTTGTTTTTTTCTTTCTGGTCATTACTCTGCTGGTTCGTCCTCAAGGTTTGTTCGGAAAAAACATCAGTGAAAAAGTGTAGGGAGGCTTATCTATGTCTGTTTATGCTGAAGGTATCGTTGTTCTTCTCTGTGTCAATGCCATAGCAGCAATGGGAGTTTCTTTACTTACTGGCTTTACCGGTATTTTTAGCCTGGGACATGCAGGATATATGGCAGTTGGTGCCTATATGGCTGCTATCCTAACTTTACGATATGAATTTCATTTTATAGTAGCCATACTCTTAGGTGGAGTTTTAGCAGCAATTATAGCCTATGTTATCGGAGTGCCTACCCTTAAACTAATCGGAGATTATTATGCCATTGCGTCCATTGGTCTGGGTGAAGCAATTAGGTTAATTTTAGAGAATGGTGGTACTATTACCCGGGGAGCCAGAGGATTTCCCGGAATACCACCTTATACCACACTGGCAGTAGCCTTTTGTTTCTTTATTATTATGGCTTTTTTTATGTTCAATTTGATTAATGGTCGATTTGGTAGGGCATTTAAGGCTTGTCGTGATGACTATATCGCTGCCTCTTTACTGGGCTATAATACAGCAAAGTACCGAATTTTGAGTCTGGTCTTATCTGCTTTCTATTGTGGAATATCGGGAGCGTTGCTGGCTGGATTTCTCTCTTTTATTCAACCTATTATGTTTGATATGATGAAGTCCACTGAACTTACCTCAATCGTGGTTTTTGGTGGTTTAGGTTCCATGACCGGAACACTGATTAGTGTGGTAATTATAACCTTAATTACAGAACTATTTCGACCCATATCCCAATACAGAATGCTGATTTATGGAGCTATTCTGGTCATTGTCATGGTTATTCGACCGGAAGGGATAATGGGGCAATATGAATTTGGGCGCAAATTGGGTAAGACCCTGAAGGAGAAATTCCTGGGGAATCATTTTTCTAAAGAAGGTGGAAAATCCTGATGGTAGAAGTATCTGATAATCTTATTCTGAGATTGGACCATTTGCATAAATATTTTGGAGGGGTTCCAGCAGTAAAGGATATCAGCTTTTCTATTCAGGAGGGAGAATTATTCGGGCTTATTGGTCCCAATGGTGCAGGGAAAACGACCATTTTTAACCTTATTACCGGCGTCTATTCTCCAGATAGCGGAAAAATCTATTATCAAGGTGAGGATATCACTGCTCTGAAAACCTATGAAGTCATTAATAAGAATATAGCCAGGACTTTTCAGAATCTAAGGCTTTTTCCTCATTCCACAGCTCTGGAAAATGTTATGGTAGCCATGCAACAACACCATACCTATTCCTTCGGAGAGGCTATTACTCATTTTGGTAAATGGCAAAAGAAAGAAAGAGAAATTAAATCAGAAAGTATGGATATTCTGGCGCTGGTTGGATTAGCTCAACGGGCAGAACAGAAAGCCAGAACACTTCCTTACGGTATGCAGCGCAGGTTGGAAATTGCCAGGGCTTTAGCTCTAAAACCGAAATTTTTATTACTAGATGAACCTGCTGCCGGCATGAATCCTGAAGAAGTTAATGAATTAAATCACCTTATCCTGGATATTCACAGCAAATTTAAATTTACCATACTGATTATCGAGCACCATATGGATTTAGTAATGGAAATATGTCCCCACATTATATGCATGAATTTTGGAACAAAGATTGCTGAGGGTAATCCGCTGGAAATTCAAAGGCATCCTGAAGTACTGAAAGCATATCTAGGGGAAGAGGTTGATGAGCTATGAATATACCAAAACCAATTCTGGAAATCAAAAACCTGCAAGTAAGCTATGGTACTATAAAAGCATTAAAAGGTGTTTCTCTTTATATTGAAGAAGGAGAAATAGTCAGTGTTATTGGTTCTAACGGGGCAGGTAAGTCCACACTCATGCAAACAATTATGGGTATGATTCCCAGAGATAGTGGTGAAATCTTTTTAAAAGATGAACCCCTGGCCAGAAGAAGTTACCAGGTTATCAACCAAGGTATTACTCTTACTCCGGAAGGAAGGCAGGTTTTTGCTCCACTTACTGTTTATGAAAACCTTATGATAGGGGCATTTTCCAGAAAAGACAGAAATAAGATTGAAGAGGACCTGAATTGGGTATTTTCCCTTTTTCCCATATTGAAGGAGCGATATAAACAATTTGCTGGGACACTCTCCGGGGGAGAACAACAAATGCTGGCCATAGCTAGGTCCCTGATGTCCAGACCAAAGGTACTCCTGTTGGATGAACCCTCCCTGGGATTAGCGCCTATCCTTATCAAGATTATTTTCAAAGAGCTAAAGAGGATTAATGCGGAAGGAGTAACCATCTTGCTGGTTGAACAGAATGCCAGGCAGGCTTTGAAACTTTCTAACCGGGGATATGTCTTGCAGACTGGTGAAATTATTCTTCAGGGTGATTCCCAAGAATTATTAGCTAATCCCGATGTCGAAGCAGCTTATCTGGGCACCTTAAGAAAGAGACTTTAGCAGATTTTAGAATATCTCTAATTCCTGGTTATCAATATCTACAAAACCTCTTTTGGTCTCACAGTCAAAATACTTTTTTAGTGACCTTTCCAATTCATTAGCTGCTTGCTGGACTTTTTCTCTGTTAGACTGAAATCCATCGATAGGAAAAAAGATATTTTTGGAATCTTGGTCAATCTTACCTATTTCCGATTGTCGCCAGATCCATCTTCTGGTTCTGATTCTCTTGGCATCGGCATAAACTAATTCACCATCTTCTAGAATTTCTGCTGTTTCTTCCCCCAGTGGTATAAAGATATCCCCCTTTTGGGAAAATCGTACGGCGATTTCTCCTTCCAGGGCATCTAAATCATGAGCGCCCATTGGTAAGATATACTTTAATGAAATACTGTTTCCTAAATCTACCACCGGATTGATGGAAGGTAAAAAATTACCCTTGGCCACTCTTTTTACCATAGCTTCTACTGAACTCATAAATCGATTGGGATTGATATTTATTTTTAGAAAGGCTTCTCTATAGGGTTTAATCTCCGGATATTCCTTTAGATTTACCTCTCTGAGATTATTTTCTATTTTTCTCATTTCTTGTTCCAGTAGGGCATAAATTTCCGGAATACTTCTCTTGTTATCAATTTGCTTCCCTATAATAACACCGAAATATAAGTCTGGTAATTCTTTGAATACTTCCTGGTAAACTTTAAACTTCATAACTAACTCCTTTATAATTATTTATCTAAGATTATATATGATTTTAATTCATATGAAAAATTTTACAGTTTAGATCTTGAAATATAAGATGCTACTTTAATAGGAAATAGAATAGGGGGTGCCATTGTTCTGGTGCTCAGTAATTAAGTAACCTTAAAAAATTATTTACTTACACTCTAAACTCTATAGGTAATTCAGTGGTAGACTTTCTCCACACCATATGATCGTATCCTACTCCCCAGTAATCCTTCAGAATATAGGCGGGCATTCCTAACTTCTTTTGCCATACCTTCTGAGCACTGGGGTATCCGCTATCCAAACAAAATTCTTTAATATTCCTGTTCAAAAAGGTCAGATAGATTAGATTTAGCAATAAGGACCCAACACCCTGCTTCTGGTGGTCTGGATGGATGAAAACAGTACCCACTTCAATTACACCCTTCAATCTTCCCTCTGTACAGTCTATGACCAGCTGGCTGGTTGCTCCATATTCAATAGTACCGATTATCTTTCCATTAACCAGAGCAATCAGGAAATATCTTTTTTCTCCGTCTGATGCCAGGTCTTCCTGTAGCAGGTTCTCCTTGTCACGTATTTCTTTCTCCATTTCCTGAATCCTATCTACTAATCCTTCTTTAGCATAGGTGTCTATGAGCACTAAACTAAAGAACTGCTTCAATTCTTCTACATCATCAGAGACTGGTCTTCTAATTTCTATGTTTGACATTTTTCATTCCTTCCTTCCGATTATTGAAAATCTAAAACTTAATCAACTTTTAATTGTTAGAGGTTATAATTTAATCAAGGCTTAAGAAAATTATAGATGAGATTTATCTTTGAAGCAAATTTGTCATAGTGATGGTTCTTTTGACAGTATATTATTCTTCAAAGAAATTCGTTTAAATTTTATTAGGAGACTGAAATGAAATAAGCAATGGAAAAGTTATTTGAAAAGATAAAAATCAATGATACAAAGCTTGAGAATAGATTGTTTGGATTGCCACCTGGGAAGGTTGACCAATTACAATGAATAGCACAGGCAATGATAAGATTAATTACTATTATGGAAAAGCTTGGGAAAGGATAATAGGTATTAAGCGTGAAAGCAATATTTAGTGAAGCACTGATAATTAAGTGAAAGCAGTAAGGCTACCTAGATTTCCGCAATAAAGAATTTATTTCTGTACAGGCGGTGAAAGTTTATATTGTGTGTTGTTTTAGATAAATAAATTATTGTATAATGTTAACATAAAACAATAATACTTCAAATATAAAAATTATCTTCTCTTATCTTAGCAAACGAGAAACCAACTTTATCTTATTTATGGGGTGTGTTATGAATAAACTGTTAGGAGGTATAATTGGAGCAGGGAGAGGCTCCTTTATCGGATTTACCCACCGGGCTGCTGCTACTCTTCGGGGTGAGGCAGAAATCAAGGCAGGAGTATTTTCTAGTGATGCGGAAAGATGTATCCAGCAGGGCTTAGAATTGGGAATTGATAAGAATAGAATATATACTGATTATCGGGAAATGATTGAGGGAGAAAATCAGCTTCCTCCTGGAAAAAGGATTGATTTTGTAATCATTGCCACTCCTAATTCTTTACATGGTATTATGGCTAAAGCCTTTCTGGAAGGAGGATTCCATGTTATACTGGATAAACCCATGGCTATTTGGCTTTCAGAAGCTCTGGAAGTAAAGAAAATTCAGGAGAAAACCGGCAAGATATTTGCTCTTACCCATGGCTATACCGGCTATCCTATGGTGAAACAGGCTAAATATTTGGTGAGATCGGGAAAGATAGGTAAAATCAACAGTGTTCTGGTCAGTTATAATCAAGGATGGCTTTCTCCCCTTATTAGTGATCCGGAAATATTTAAGACCTGGCACCTTAATCCCGCTATATCAGGTCCTTCCTGTACTATGATTGATATCGGTATTCATGCTTTAAATCTTGTTTATACTATAACCGGTTTAAAACCGGAAAAAGTTTGTGCTGACCTGAAGTCAATAATACCGGGAAACCAGCTGGAGGATTATGGCAGTGTTTTAATCAGATACAGCGATACAGTCAGCGGAATACTTAATGCTTCCCAGGTTTCAACCGGGGAAGGGAATGCCCTGCGAATCAGAATATATGGAGAGAAAGCCAGTCTGTTTTGGGATCAAGAGTTTCCTGAAGTGCTGGAGATGATGAACCTTGATGGTTCCAGCACTATATTCAAAAAGGGCATTTCAGCCCTTTGTGCAGAGGCTAAGCAAGCCTCATATTTTCCTGCCGGTCATCCTGAAGGGTTTATCTGCGCCTTTTCCAATATCTATTCTGAAGTATTTAAGGCTATACGCTGCTTAAAAGATAATCAATCTCCTGATTCAGTCGTAATGAGTGGGTGGGATTTTCCCGGCATAGAAGAAGGCATCATGGGAATTTCTTTTGTGGAAGCAGTATTAAAAAATAATAAATCAAATGATAAATGGACCTCTATTATTTGAATTTATAAATCTGTATATCATAAATAGATAGTTATATTGACTTTAAAACTCAGGAGATATATTATAAGCAAAGGCTTTCTAAGAAGTGGGTCTAACAAGAAATATTTATGTTAATTTAATGGGATTAATAGGAGGTGATAGATTATTAAGTAGTAAGGTAATTTTTTATTTCAGCATTAACGGGTAAATAAATAAAAATAAAATAAGAAAAAGGAGAAAGTTAAAATGAGAAAGTTTTCGTTAGTAATACTGGTTTTACTGTTTGTTTCTATAGTAACCTGCTTTTCACTAGCACAATCTGTAGAAGTTGGTATTGTTCTTCCCACTAAGGATGAGCCAAGATGGATTCAAGACGAAACTCGTTTCAATGATGCCCTGAAAACCGCTGGTTACAGTGCTGAAATTCTGTTCAGCCAGGGATCTTCTGCCAAAGAAAAAGAAAATGTAGAAGCTTTGATTACCAAAGGTGCTAAAATTCTAATTATCTGCCCGCATGATGCTACTGCTGCTGCAGCTTCCGCTGATGAAGCCAGAGAGGCTGGATTAAAGGTAATTTCTTATGACCGTCTGATTCGTGAAACTGAATCTGTTGATTATTATGTGACTTTCGACAGTATTGCTGTTGGAGAAGCCCAAGGTCAATATCTAGTAGACAAGGCCTCTGGCACTGGTAATCCTCTTTATCTTTATGCTGGTGCTGCCACTGACAATAATTCCTTCCTTTTCTTTGAAGGTGCCTGGAACGTTTTGCAGCCTAAGATTGCTGATGGCACTTTTGTCATAAAGAATTCATCTGAAGCAGTTGCCTTGCAGGATAAGCCAGTCTTAACCCGTGAAGAAATGGGAAAAATTATTGGGCAGGTTACCACCAATTGGGATTTCACTACTGCCCGGAATTTAGCAGAAGCAAATCTAACTGTAGCAAAAGCAGAAGATAAAGGTGATGTATTTATTTTGGCTCCTAACGATGGCACTGCTCGTGCTATTGCTGATGCTTTTGCTGATGATAAAGATGTTACCAGTTATGTGATCACCGGTCAGGATGCTGAAATACCCTCTGTTCAGTACATTATTGACGGGAAACAGTCCATGACTGTTCTAAAGGATGTTAGAACACTGGTTAGGGATGCCATTGCTGCTGCAGTTGCTTATCTTACCGGTTCAACCCCAGAACAAACTCATACTTACCCCAATGGTAAGATAGATGTGCCTGCTAAACCATCTGCAGTAGTGACTGTGGACAAGACTAATGTTAAGGAAGCTTTGATTGATTCTGGATACTATGACGCAAGTCAATTTACCGGACTAGAGTAAGAAGTAGACTGACCATGTAAATAGCAAATTTTAAGGTAAACGATAATTTCTATGAGCGAAGCAAACTTCTCTTACAAATACTAAGATAGAGATATGGTTTGCTTCGCTCAATATATCTATAAAAAAAACACCGGGCCAATAGAAGTAATTTATTATTCAGGTTTTTTAAATAAAAGAGGTAGTCAATGGTAGAGGCTGAAAAGATTCCTATTGTAGAAATGCACAATATTAAAAAGAATTTTGGTGGACTGCAAGCATTAAAAGGGGTAGACCTGGTGCTGCATCACAATGAAGTGCTGGGATTAGTAGGAGATAATGCTGCTGGTAAATCTACCCTGATGAAAATCCTCAGTGGAGCTTATATTCCTGATGAGGGAGAAATATTAATAGAAGGAAAGAAAGTACACCTGACCAGTTCCTGGGATGCGCGACAGCTGGGAATAGAGATGGTTTATCAGGATTTAGCTCTGGCTAATAATCTAGATGTAGTTGCTAATGTGTTTATGGGGCGTGAGGTAGTAAGTTTTAGATTAGGTCCTTTAGGAGTGATGGATGAACATTATATGGAACGAGAAACAGAACGTTTATTAGATCGTCTTAAAATAGATATCTCCTCTGTTCGTTTGAAGGTGGATAGCCTGTCAGGTGGGCAACGGCAAGCCGTAGCCATTGCCAGGGCTACAGCTTTTAACACCAAAGTTACTATAATGGATGAACCTACAGCAGCACTGAGCGTAGCAGCTATTGAGAAAGTTCTTGATTTAGTAAGAGAACTTAAAGCTCAGGGTAATTCCATTATTATAATAAGCCATCGACTGGAAGATATCTATCAGGTTAGTGACCGCATGATGGTTTTGCGTCATGGACGTAAGGTTTGTGATACTCCAGTCACCGGAGATATTGATAGTTTCCGGGAACATGTAGTGGCTTACATCGTAGGGGCACGTGATGATTTTGCTGAAGAAGGGAGTGATCAATCATAATGGTAAAGGCTGACGGATCTAAGCCATCCTTTCTTAAAGATTTGAATACCCTTTTACAGCAGAATATTCGTGAATGGGGAATGTATATTGCTCTGGTGGTAATCATGGCTTATTTTACTATAGCTACAAAAGGTATTTTTATTTCATCAAGAAACATTGCTAATCTTATTAATCAAACTGGGTATATAGCAGTACTGGCTGTTGGCATGACCTTAGTTATAATTATTTCACATATAGACCTGTCAGTGGGCTATCTATCAGGATTTCTAGGTGCGGTTGCTGCAACTGCTATGGAGACATGGAACTTTTCTGCTGCTACCAGTATTTTTTTGATAGTGATATTGGGGGCCCTTGCAGGATTATTTTCTGGTTTTTTGGTTGGACAGATGAGAATTCCCGCTTTTGTGGCAACTCTGGCCGGATGGCTTGGTTATAGAGGAGCATTGCAGCTGGTTACTATGAGTAAAGGGACCATTGTTATTACCAATGAAGCCTATAATGCCATAGGTAATGGTTATATCCCTGATATTTCCTCTACTACCTTTTTGCCTGGAGTGCATAAGGTAACGCTAATTCTTGGTGGTCTGACTATTTTACTTTATATTTGGAATGCAATAAATAGCCGGAAAAGAATGCTTTCATACAATTTTAAAATATTACCTCGACATCTTTTTATTATTAAATTAATTTTTGTATCAATTTTGATTGCAGGTATTGCCTGGATATTGGCGGGATACCGAGGATTGTCCTGGACTGCCGTAGTGATATTGATTATAGTTTTGTTTTATAATTTCATTATGACCAGAACAGTGCTGGGAAGACATATTTATGCCGTTGGTGGAAACCCTGAGGCTGCCCAGTTAAGTGGAATCAGTGTAAAGAAAATAACTTATGTGGTTTTTTGTTCCATGGGGGTGCTTGCTGCTATATCAGGCGTATTATATTCATCCCGTTTTAAGTCGGCTACTACCACAGCGGGAACCTTGTTTGAATTGGATGCCATTGCCGCTGCTTTTGTAGGTGGTGCTTCACCATCAGGTGGGATTGGAAAGGTTACCGGATCAATTATAGGCGCCTTCGTTATGATGTCCTTGACCAGTGGCATGAATTTGATGGGTATTGATATTTCTTACCAGTATATTGTCAGGGCAATGGTGCTGGTAGCTGCTGTGGTATTTGATGTAGCAACTCGTAACCGAAAAAAAATTTAATATAATTGCTATATTTAATAAAAAAGAGATAAATAAGGAACAATATATTTTGATTTTAATTTAGGGGCTTCAGGGGATACCTCCGCTGAATATCTTGTGATTATTCTTAGCAAAAGTCATTTTTTTCTGAAATATAAAACTAAAAAAGAGAAGAATATAGTTTTTCTAAATAAATTAGAGAATAATGCATAAAATCGGGGCTGAATTGGATAGTGTAGTCTAAATTTTTAGTACATGAGGCAGAGTCCCATAGTTGTTATGTTCGTTAGATGATAGGTGGACTCTGTCTTTCTTTTTTATTGTTTTATTTCGTTTATCTTGATCAGACAGGTGTAAAATAGATGCGGGAATTTTTAGCAGTTATCATTTCTTTTTTAAGCATTCCTTTCTTAAATAAAAAAAAGGTACCGATTGGTTTGGCCATCTGTATCTGTGCAGTTTTGATGGCTACTCTGGGTGGACTGGGATTATTAGATTTCAAAGAGGTATTTATTGCCACTTTTTTTGATATAGCAAAAATTCAAAGATACATCGTGGTAGTAGAAATAGGCATTTTAGGAGTACTTCTTAGAAAATATAAGATTATTGATGATGTTATTAAATATCTCCTTGAGGTAGTAAAAAGTAGAAGGGTAGTGCTTATGTTCATTCCAGCTCTGGTGGGTTTGCTATCAGTACCGGGAGGGGCTATTATATCTGCTCCTTTTATTGATAAGCTTGGGGATGAATCGAACTTATCCAATAATCAAAAAGCCATTATCAATTTAATTTATCGACATATTGCCATGCACATTTTGCCCTATACCACTGGTTTTTTGGTGGTTACCTCTCTTGTTCCACAAATTTCCGTTTATAAGCTTATAGGTCTAAATAGTATCTTTGTCATTCTGTATTTAGCAATTGGTTACTTTTTATATCTAAGAAAAGTGCAAAATGACCGGACTTCATCGGCAGGTCCTATTTTACCCAGTCTCTTCAACTTATTAATTTATACTTCACCAGTCTATTTAGCCGTGCTTTTGAATATTTTCTTTCAGATTCCATTTTATATAGGAATGATAGCCAATCTATTGGTTATCTACTTATTACAACCGACTAAAGGATTTCTTATGGATATAGTTCGAGCTTTCAATATAAGAATTTTATTAGCATTCATTGGTGTTTATCTTATTCAGGGTGTTATTGGTAAAATGGAATCCATTACTACCTTACTTACTTTAATTTTTAATAATTCACAGGCCATTATGTTTGGTATTATTATAACTTCCTTCTTTTTTGGAATGACTACTGGTTTTCAGCCTACTGCCCTGGGGGTAGTACTGCCTATTTTGATAACATTACCCATCTCCGCGAGTCGTTTGTTATTTTATTGCCATTTCACTTTTGTATGGTCTTTTATGGGCTACTTTTTTTCACCATTGCATCTGTGTCAGCTATTTACCTGTGAGTACCTGAAGATTTCTACTATTGACCTGTATAAAGATTATTGGAAATTTTTTCTCTGCCTGGTAGCTGTTCTGATAATAAATTATTTTGTTTTAGGATTATGGCTGAAATGATAATGTTTATGATACTATAAGATACTAAAATTAGTAAGTAATCATAAGAGTTAAAAATGAAGTCGTGGTAAAAAATTTCAATTTAAAATTTAAAGAATTAGGTGAGCAATGGATAATCTAAAAGAATACCTAATAAAAAAAGGAGCCACCCTTATTGGGTATGCTAATTTATCTGATCTTCCGGATGATGTACGGAATCATTATGATTTTGGTATTGCTATTGGGGTAGCATTGAATCCTGCGGTAATAAAAACCATAAAGAATGGTCCCAATCTACTTTATGAAAGAGAGTATATCCGGGTAAATCAATTACTGGATTCCCTGGGAAAATCAGCGGTTGATTATGTTCAAAAAAAAGGGTATCAAGCTCAGGCCATTTCCTCAACCATATCAACAGACTTAAATGATTTAGTAGATTTATCTACATCGTTACCCCATAAAACTGTGGCTACCAGGGCAGGACTGGGATGGATAGGGAAATCTGCTTTATTAGTAACCAGGGAGTATGGTTCAGCGATTCGACTGACCACTGTTTTGACTGATATGAAGCTTGTTACGGGTGAACCAGTAGAGATTTCCTATTGTGGTAAATGTCAGAATTGTGTTCAGTTATGCCCTGGTCAGGCTATCCTGGGGAAAGAATGGCATAAAGGCCTAAAGAGAGACCAAATTTATGATGCTTTTAAATGCAGGGATGCTATTATAAAAATGATTGGCCCACTCAGGATAACTCACTTCATCTGTGGTCAATGTATTGCTGTTTGTCCCTGGACTCAAAAAAGATAATAAATTAATAAAAAAAATCAATATCATATTCTTCTCCCTTTACGTATAACGTATACCGTTAAATTAGTCGTTGGTCGTTAGTATCNNGTATCTGGCATTTAGTTTGCCTGTTACTTATTACTTATTACTGGTTACTTATTACTGAATTTGCTCATCGTAATGACAAAATAGTATATCGTATTACGTATAACGTATACCGAATTTTATGTTATTTATATTATCTAATGAAACTGAATTCAGTAATGCTTATCAACATATTCCTCTCCCTTAGAAGGGAGAGGTAAGGTGAGGGTGAATATGGTATACCGTATTACGTATAACGTATATTGTTAAAATACAGTTGCTAATCGAAAGTTCTTTCAGGGGTTGTCAAGGGGAAGGATTCCCCTTGAATATCTTGTTTGCAAAACAAGATATATTTTCTTTAAAAGAAATTTTTCTTGTTTATTTAACTAGCATTTACACTACTGAATACTAGATACTCAATACTAATAAGAGAGGGGTCTCAGGGGATACCTCCCCTGATTATCTTGTTGTAAAACAAGATAGCATTTCTTTATTAAGGTATTTTTCTTTTAGGGGATCTCAAGGGGAAGGATTCCCCTTGAATACTTTGTTAAATATAAATTATAGAGTTTATCTATTGTCAAAATTTATTTGAATTCCGATAATATAAATATAGCAAGTGATTAAGCTATTTTTATTTTCAAGACCAAACTAGAGACTCTTAATACCAACTTGATAGAAGTGAATATAATAATATAATCAATGAATATATTATTTATTTCCCAGATAAAAAATATGAACTATAATAGTTAAAGCTATTATAATAAAAACAGAAATGAGGATAATATGTTTGTTTTTGGCACGGCTGGACATATAGATCATGGGAAAACAGCCCTTATTTATGCCCTTACCGGTATTGATGCAGATCGTCTACCGGAAGAAAAAGAGAGGGGTATGACCATTGATTTAGGATTCGCCTGGCTGGAACTACCCTCTGGCGAAAAAGTAGGTATTGTGGATGTACCTGGGCATGAAAACCTGGTAAAAAATATGATAGTAGGGGCAAGCGGAATTGATGCGGCAATCCTGGTGGTGGATGCCCACGAAGGATGGATGCCCCAAACTGAAGAGCATTTTCAAATAATAGAGCTTCTTAATATTAAGTATGGCATTATTACCATAACCAAAGTAGACCTGGTAGATCAAAACCAATTAGCGCTGATGGAAAATAGAATCAGGGAAAGGTTAAAAGATACATCATTTCATAATGCCCCGCTGGTAAGAGTAAGTACCTTAAAAAATATAGGAATTGAGCAATTGAAATTAGAAATTCAAAAGCTAATTTCTCAAATGAAAGCAAAAAGAGATATCCAAAAACCCCGGTTGTGTGTTGATCGGGTTTTTAATATCAAGGGGAGTGGTACGGTAGTTACCGGAAGACTGACTGGGGGAACATTATCTCTTAACCAAGAAGTTGTCATTTTCCCTTCTTATCGAAAGGTTCGCATTAGAAATATAGAGACTTATAAAGAAAAATTAGCGGAGGCTTACCCTGGCAGTAGAGTCGCCCTTAATTTAGCCGGGGTAAAAAAGGAGGAACTCAAGCGCGGAGATGTTATTTTAGGCTATGAGCCAATCAAAGCGAGTCGATATATCGATGTTAAATTAAAACTGATTCCTAATTTAACTAGATTTACTTTAAAAAATGGCCTGACCTTAGATTTTATCTGGCAAACCAAAGAGTTACCAGCTCAAATAATTTTAGCTAAAGAAGAAGGAGAAAAGCCTGAAGAAGAACGATATGCCCAGATTCGCCTCAAGGAGAGTTTAACCACCTTTATTGGTGATTATTTCATCTTGCGCCGTCCCACACCGCCCCTGACCGTTGGGGGAGGAATTATCTTAGACCCTCTGGCTGAGAAACATAGCTTTCTTGAGCAACATTATCTGGATTTTTTAATAGCAAGAGAAAATTTGGCTATAGATAATTTAGTTATATCAGAGCTGAAAAAAGAGAAATTTTGTTTAGTTCAAGATTTTTTAATAAACAGTCCTTACGCTTTTTCGGAAATTACTAATACCGTAGAGATATTAGAGCAGAAGGGAAAACTAATAAAGGCTGAGTGGTGGCTTGTAGATAAAGGATACTGGAGTCAGCAAAAAAATAGCATAATAGAGCTATTAAGGGCAGAATACCAGAAATTCCCCCTGGAAAAGAGTTTCCAGTTAAATCAAATCCAGCCTCACTTTAAGCATATCCCACCCAGATTATTTTTTGCTCTATTACAGCAGCTGGCCAAAGAAGGTGAAATTGTATTTCAGGAAGGAAAAATTTCTCTCCCTTCCTACCAGCCGGTTATTTCAGCCCAAAAACAGGAAATGATTGACAGAATATTGTGGTCTTTAAAGAATAATCCCAACAACCCTCCTACTGAAAAATTCCTCTCTGAAACCTACCAGGGTAGTCAAGAAATAGTCAAATACCTGCTGCAAGAGAAGCTAATTGTTAAGCTTACTGATGGCATATTGATGGAAAAAGAAAATTTTCAAAGAATGAAAGAACAAATTGTAGAGTATTTAAAAGTTCATAAATCCATTACCCTGGAAGAGGTGAGAAATATACTGGGCATGAGCCGAAAATATATGATTCCCTTTCTGGAGAGATTGGACCAAGAAGGGATAACTATACGCCAGGAGAATAAAAGATTCCTGAAATGTATTTTACTCTAAATTAATCTAATCAGAATTAATTTTAATGCCTAATTTTTGGAAGGCTAAAGAGATTCGCTTTTCGATCTGCTGAAAGAATTCAGCAGTCTTTTTGTCTTCCAGACCGTATTTTTGATAAACCCAATCAGCATGATTATAGTTCATTCTATCCATAATTATGTAGTCCACTTTGCCAACCAGGATTTCGGCGAGATCTTCTGCCCCAGGAAGTAGAGGAGCAATCATGGTATAGGTTTTTATACCGACTTGATGTAATTCCCCCAGGGCTATAATTCTTTCTTTTATCGAAGGGGCATCTGGTTCAAATAATTTCCTGATGGCCTCATCTGCGGTAGCAATACTAAAACCGACCTGAAAATTTCCTCCTTTTTTTAGTATATCTATATCTCGCAAAACCAGAGGTGATTTGGTTTGCACTATTACTGGCCAATTATTTTCAGCCAGTATGGCCAGGCACTGACGGGTAAGTTTATATGTTGCCTCCAGAGGCTGATAGGGATCACATACTCCACTTATCCAGACCTCTCCCTGTTTTTTGTGGGCAATTTCTTTTTTTAACAATTCTGGCGCATTAACTTTGACATCAACAAATTGACCCCAGGCTTCCCGGTGACCAGAGTACTTTTTCATAAAGCGGGCATAGCAATAAGTGCAACTATGCTGGCAACCTAAGTAAGGATTGATAACATATTCATAGACTTTTGATTTAGAGAGAATAGTTTTTGCTCGAATTTCTTTAATGACTATCATAGCCATATTCTACCACCATATTTTACCCATGTTAAGATTAGAAAATGGAAAGCCAGCACTATTTTTTATTTATTGACAGTAAGAGTATAATCATATTTGAATGGTTAGCTGATTAGGAAAATGAAAGAAGGTGGAATTTTGGAAGAGCAAGATATTCTGGAGACTCTCATTAATCTGGATTCCAGGGCAATAGAAATAAATGAAAAAAGAAAAAAACAGTTGGCTGAACTGACCAAAAGATATAAAGAAGAAGAAGTAAAAATCATAAATCATTATAAGAGACTAATCGAAGAAGAAACAAGAGCGGCGGTGCAAAAGATACAACAAGAAGCCCAACAGGAAGTGAATCAATTAAAGTTGAATAATAAAGAGCTACTTGAGGATATGACTCAGAAATTTGAAACACACCTTGTCGATATTACTGAGGAGATAGTTAAAAAAATTTTGGAAAGTAACAGATAGAGTTATGGATAAGGTTATCGTCTATGCGGCCATAAATACTAAAATAAGAGTTATAGAAGGGGAATTTTTAAATAGAGAGGATTATTTGAATCTGCTTAAAATGAAATCAGTTGCTGAAGCAGCTCGCTATCTAAAAGAGCATGTTTCTTATAGCCAGCTTTTGGGTGAAATTAAACCTGATACAGTAAGCAGGCGAGACATTGAAGAGATTTTAAAGCGCAATATGATTAAAAATATAGATAAGCTGATTCATTATTTTCGGGGAGATTATAAGAATTTTATCCGTTCTCTTTATATAAAATATGAGATAGAGGACTTAAAAACCCTTGCCAGAAGTATTTTTAACGGTAGAGAGCCAGGAGATATTGAGAAGCCTCTTTCTTTTTTGGGTAAATACAGTCAAATCAAACCGGAAAAACTTTACCAAGCTAAGACGATCAGAGATTTAATATACTCACTGGAAGGATCGGAATTTTTCGAGTTTTTAATACCATTAGTTGATGGTCGAAGAGAGAATCTTTTTCGTTTGGAAATGGCTTTAGATACCGGTTATTTCAATATTATTCGCAGTCGAAGGCTGAAGATTTCCTCAAAAGACCGGGATTTAGTGAAAAAGTGGGAAGGATTAGTGGCTGATTTAGATAATATTCAGTGGATATACCGGGGAAAGAAATTTTACCATTTATCACCGGAGGAGTTATTGAATTATACTATAAATTTTGGTGATAAATTAACATATAAAGATCGCCAAAAAATGTGTTATACAGAGAATCTGGAACAATTATATCAAATGGTTTTAGCTTCGGCCTATGGATTTTTATTTAAAAAAGAAGAGCTATCTACCAATATCTATATGGAAAGACGTATTAACAGATATATATATTACCAACTGAGAGAATTAAGTCGTAAAGCTCCTTTGAGCATTATACAAACTATAGCCTATGTATGGCAATTTGAGCTGGAGATAAAAGATATTATTTCCATTATAGAGAGTATCAGATATGACCTACCCAGAGAAGAAGCCAAAAAATTTCTGGTAAAAGTGGCCTAAATTATAGGAGACTTACTTATGAGTGTAGAGAAAATGAAAATAATGGGGATCATTGGTCCCCAAAATATTTTAAATAAAGTTTTGCGGGTGGTTATTCTCAATGGCAGTATGCATATGATTAGTGCCCTATCTCGAGTAAATTCAGCTGATTTTTTTCTGCCTCCTACCGAAAAAAATATTACAGCTTTAGAAGAGATACCTTTTCTAAAATCTTATTCTCAAAAGCGGGATTTGGCAGAAGATGAAAAAATGGTTAATTTATTTCAAGAGCTTTTTGATATAAAACCAGGTTTAAAGAGAGAATATTTAAGTGAGGACTATGACTACGATGATTTTATGAAACAATTTTCCGACCTTTATAGCCAGGTTCTGGCTACTACTTCCGAGATTGAAGAAAAGTCCAGAGAAATCGATAAGAAAAGAGAATACCTAAACAACCTCAAATATCTAACCAAATTTAATTTAGATATCAGTCGTCTTAGGAACATGAAATATTTGGTATTCAGATTGATAAAGATTACCAGAGAAAACTATGATAAGCTGAAGAAAAATTATGAAAATATTCCAGCTGTAATAATAAAATTAGCAGTAGAAGGTAAATATGTGATCTTGGCCTCTGTTACTCCAGGAACATTGGAAGAGACCTTAGAGAAGATTTTTAGTTCACTCAATTATACTATTCTACCTATACCCCGAGATTTGGAGGGTACTGTAGAGGAAGTTACTGAACAACTAACCAAAAGTATAGAACAAGACCAAAAAATAATTGAATCATGCAAAAAGTCATTAGCAGATTATAAAGAAAAGTATATAAATGAATTTCAAAAGATGTATTCCCGACTGGAAATGGAGAAAAAAATAGAAGAGGTCAAATCAGAAATTGCCTTAGGGAATCAATTATTCTTTCTGTTTGGATTTGTACCCGTAAGTAGTGTTTTCCCATTAAAAGAGGAATTAGAAAGACAATTTGATGATGAGCTTATCATTTTAATAGATGATATAAAAGAACCGTACTCAGGGATAACTCCCCCAACTAAGCTAAGCAATATAAGACTATTTAAGCCTTTTGAAAGTTTGGTGAAAATGTATGGTATCCCCTCTTACCAGGAGAAGGACCCTACTGTCTTTTTTGGTTTGACTTATCTGATCTTCTTTGGGGCAATGTTTGGCGATGTTGGTCAAGGATTTGTTCTTCTTTTAGGTGGACTTATTTTGGAGTTTTTATATCATAAAACAGATTTTGGTGGAATCTTAAGCAGATTAGGATTGAGTTCGATTATCTTTGGTTTCCTTTATGGTAGTGTTTTTGGCTCTGAGGAAATACTGCCCGCCCTTTTGATTAGACCAATGAGCAACATTGATAGCATGCTTATGGCGGCAGTAGTTTTTGGCATAATACTTCTCTTAAGCAGTTATATATTTAGTATCTTTAATGCCCAAAGTGAAAAAAATTTAAAGGAGGCCTTCTTAGGTAAAAATGGCCTGGTGGGACTTATTTTTTATCTTTTATTATTATATACTATTGTTCAGGTTTTCCTGATTCCCAGCAATAAAAATTTATTACCCATCTTAATTATTGTTTTAGTAGGGCTCCTCTTTATCATATTATTTAAAGAACCCCTAGCGAAAAGATTATTTCCATCCGCTAAGTCAGCCAGAACATTATCGGCAAATGATTATATTGAAGAAGGTTTTGGCATATTAGAAATGCTCCTTTCCATTTTTTCTAATACCATTTCCTTTCTCAGAGTGGGTGCTTTTGCCTTGAACCATGTAGGGCTTTATATAGCCTTCCTTACCTTATCTCAAATGATTAGTAGCTCATGGGGTAGTTGGGCAGTGTTGATACTGGGAAATATTATTATACTAACTTTAGAAGCCTTGATTGTCTTTATTCAAGCCTTGCGGCTGGAGTATTATGAGTTATTTACTAAATTTTACCGGGGAAGTGGTATTGAATATAGTCCAGTAAAGATTAATGGTAGATCATCTTTTGAAGAGAAGAAAAGTTTAGAACATAAGAAGAAAAGAATGGCCTTCCCCTTGATTATCGTAATTGCAAAGCAATTTCAATATTCTTAAATAAACTAAAATAGATATGAAAGATAAAATATTGAAGAGGTTACTATTACTGAATTATCAATATTAGATTTTGATCTTAAATCAGGGGTTGTCAAGGGGAAGAATTCCCCTTGAACATCGTAACTGCAAAGCAATTTCAATATTCTTAAATATATAGTAATAAATAGCAATCAGAAACCCTCTCTTAAATCCTCTCCCTTAGAAGGGAGAGGGGAGGGTGAGGGTGATAAATAGTTATCAGTTTGCAGTTAATTGTTTTCAGATAAAAGATGTAGGTATATATAAGTGGATGAGATTGCTTCGTCGCTTCGCTCCTCGCAATGACAAAAAGAGTATAACGTATATCGTTAAAATATATAGTTGCTAGTCTGAAGTTATTTCAGGGGTTTCAGGGGATACTTCCCTTGAACATCTTGTTAATATGAAAAGGGAGGTTTTTAATCATTATGTATCTGGTATTATTTATGGCAATGACCATCTCGGGATTGACTATTGCCCGTGGGGTCTATCTCTTAATAAAAAAAGATAATAGTAATTTAAAAAGAATTAGAAAATTAGTGAAAGTTTCGGTAGCAGCCTATCTTATTTTAGTAGCTGGATTTATCTTTTTCTTTATACCTAATGTGGCCAGAGCTCAATCTAATTCGGATTCCTCATCGGGAATGGGATTTTTGGCGGCTGCCCTTTCTACCGGTCTGGCTACTATAGGGGCTGGTTATGCAGTAGGTGCAGTAGGCTCCTCAGCCCTGGGTGCTGTTTCCGAAGATCCCAATGTGCTGGGAAAAACCCTCATTTTTGTGGGTTTAGCAGAAGGTATTGCCATTTATGGCTTAATTGTTTCTATTATGATATTGGGGAGATTATAGACGATTATAGACTAAAGAGGTTCCTATGAAGATCTTTTTAATTAGTGATAATACCCATACCCTGGCTGGCATGAGATTAGCAGGAATTGAAGGAGTGGTAGTGCACGAAAGGGAAGAGATATTAAAAGAATTAGAAAAGGTGGAAGAAGAGAAAGAGGTAGGTATTTTGCTTATTACTGAATTGTTGGCGGAAAGGGTCCAGTCAGAAATTAATGACCTGAAATTAGCGAGAAATATGCCTATTATTGTTGAAATTCCAGATCGACATGGTACCAGGCGTCCCTCTGACTTTCTCACCAGATATATCAGGGAATCCATAGGTCTTAAGATTTGAGGTGAGCTGTTTCATGTCCAATACTATAGAAGATAAAATTTCTCTTTTTAGCAAAGTTATTATGGAGAAGATAGATCTTGATTTTCAGAAAAAGCAAGAAAAATTAATAGAACATCATGAGAACAGATTGAAGGCTATTACTAAGGAGCAGGAAGAGAAAAGAAAGATAACTATGGAAAAAGTTATTAAGGATGCCCAAAGCAGAAAACAACGAATTATTTTAAAGACTAAGTCAGAACTGCGTCTTTTGGTATTGAAAAGGAGACAGGAATTTAAAGAAAGAGTATCTGATGAGGTAAAAAAGAAAGTCAGGGCTTTTGTTAATACCGATGAATATGCTGATTTTTTGAAAGAGGCAATAGAGAAGGTATTATTACGCTTTCCTAAAGAACAATTTGCTTATTTTAAATTTAGCAGCACTGATCTTAAAAATAGAGCAGAAATAATTTTGAATACTATCAATTCTCTGCGGGATAAGGATAGCTATCAGCTTGATACTGCCGATAATCTAATAGGTGGTGTTTTTGTAAAAAGTGGAGACGGTCGGTTAGAGATAGACTTTACTATCAATACTATATTAGAAGAGAGTGATAAACTGATAGGGGAAGTTCTGTCTTCCTGGTTAGGTAAGGAGAATTAAGATGGATGGTAAAGGGAAGGTCATTTATATTAATGGCCCAGTAGTAAAAGCAGAACATATGGTAGATTTTAAAGTGCGGGAAATGGTTATGGTTGGTGAGAAGAAGCTCATTGGTGAGGTTATTTCACTGGAGGAAGAGATAGGTACTATACAGGTTTATGAAGATACCACTGGTCTTAGAATTGCCGAAGAGGTGTATAGCACTGGAAAACCCCTCTCTTTAAGATTAGGGCCTGGAATTATCGGTAATATTTTTGATGGTATTGAAAGACCCCTTTCCAAAATCTATGCGGGAGGAGGACAATTTATTCCAGAGGGTATTGGTCTTATCTCACTCGATGAAGAGAAATTGTGGAATACTGAAATTACCGTAAAAAAAGGAGACCTTTTAAAATCTGGTGATGTCTTTGCCCATATCCAGGAGACTTCCATGATTATCCATAAGGCAATGGTTCCACCCGGGATTAAGGGTAAGGTAATAAGGGTAGTAGACAATGGCTATTATACCATCAGAGATACTATCTTAATTCTCTTGGACGAGGAGGGGAATAATTATGAACTTAAGCTGGCTCAAGAATGGCCAGTAAGGCAACCCCGACCAGTTCGGCAAAGAATGCCTCTGGAGAAGTTATTGATAACCGGGCAGAGAGTTATTGATACCTTTTTCCCTTTAGCCAAAGGGGGTACTGCTGCTATTCCAGGAGGTTTTGGTACCGGGAAGACTATTACCCAGCACCAGTTAGCTAAATGGAGTGATGCTGATTTGATTGTCTATATTGGTTGTGGTGAACGTGGTAACGAGATGACCGAAGTTCTGGAAGATTTTCCTAAACTAAAAGACCCTAATACCGGAAATCCTTTGCTGGATCGGACCGTACTTATTGCCAATACCTCCAATATGCCAGTGGCAGCCCGAGAAGCCTCTATCTATACTGGTATTACCATTGCTGAATATTTCAGGGATATGGGCTATAATGTAGCCCTTATGGCCGATTCAACCTCCCGATGGGCGGAAGCACTGAGAGAAATATCGGGCCGGTTGGAAGAAATGCCGGCGGAAGAAGGTTATCCTGCCTATCTTGCTTCCCGATTGGCCGCTTTTTATGAGAGGGCAGGGTATTGTAAAAACCTTAATGGTACGGAAGGTTCCATCAGTATAATTGGGGCGGTCTCTCCTGCCGGAGGAGATTTTTCTGAACCAGTAACCAAGTATACCAAGAGAATAGTAGGAACTTTTCTGGCCTTAGATCGAGAACTTGCTCATGCCAGACATTTTCCTTCTATTAATTGGCTTTTATCTTATAGTAATTATATTTCTATTTTAAGTGATTGGTTTTCCGATAAGGTAGCCTCAGATTTGATGGAAATCAGGTCTAAAATGATGGGGATTCTGCAGGAAGAAAATAAACTAATGGATATTGTAAAGCTGGTGGGAGAGGATGTTTTGCCCGATGATCAGAGGATAATATTAGAAATTGCCAGAATCATAAAGGTGGGGTATCTCCAGCAAAATGCCTTCCACCCTCAGGATTTATATACCATCCTACCTAATCAATATAGTATGCTTAAAGTAATTGATAAACTTTATGATCGGGCTTATGCTTGCATAAAAGAAGGCATACCTCTTTCTCAAGTGAAAGAGGAGAAACTTTTTTCTGATATTAGCCTGATGAAATATCAAATTAGTGAAGAAAAACCTGAACTTTTTCAGGAACTAATTGAGAGAATAAATGGATACTATGATAGTTTAGAGAATAGATATAAAGAGGGTTCTACGGATGAAGATTAAATATCTCAAACTGGATAAAGCAGAAGGACCGCTTATTATCATGGATGAAGTCCCGGATGCAATTTACGGTGAGATCGTAGATATAGAGGTATCGGGAAATGAACATCGAACCGGTCAAGTGATACAAATTGATAAGAATAAAGTAATCATTCAAGTATTTCAAGGTTCTTCAGGAATTTCACTTGATGAGGTGGCAGTAAGTTTTTCTGGGAAACCCATGCAAATCCCCCTGTCCCATGAAATTTTAGGTAGAGTTTTTAATGGGATGGGCAAGCCCATAGATGGTGCTGGAGAAATCTATGCTCACCAAGATTATAACATCAATGGCCGGCCTATGAATCCAGTAGCCCGGCTATATCCCAGAAACTATATCCAGACCGGGATTTCTACTATTGATGGTCTTATGACTTTAATTAGAGGTCAAAAATTGCCTATCTTCTCTGGGGATGGTCTTCCGCACAACCAGTTAGCAGCTCAAATTGTCAGACAAGCCCGAATTTCAGAAGAAGAAGCCGGTAATTTTGCCATAGTTTTTGCCGCCTTAGGTATTAAACACGATGAAGCTGATTTTTTCGCTAAGGCTTTTGAAGAAGCCGGAGTTATGGATTGGGTGACCATGTTTCTAAATTTAGCTGATGATCCAGTTATGGAAAGGATTATTACCCCTCGCTGTGCTCTTACTGCTGCAGAATATCTTGCTTTTGAATGCGGTAGAGAAGTGCTGGTAATCATGACTGATATGACCAGCTATTGTGAAGCTCTGAGAGAGATTTCCTCAGCAAGAGAAGAAGTACCTTCCCGGAAGGGATATCCGGGGTATCTTTATTCAGATTTGGCCAGCCTCTATGAAAGGGCAGGCATGTTAAAAAATACTAAGGGAAGTATTACTCAGATAGCGATATTAACTATGCCCAATGATGACATTACCCATCCTATACCGGATCTTACTGGTTATATTACGGAGGGACAGATCGTTCTGGATCGTTCTTTATATCAGCTGGGGATATATCCTCCCATAAATATTCTTCCTTCTCTTTCCCGCCTAATGAAGGATGGTATTGGCAAAGAATTTACCCGAGAGGATCACCCTGATTTAGCAAATCAAGTATTTTCTTCTTACTCTAAGGTTCAGGAGATAAGGGCTCTGGCTCAGATTATAGGGGAGGACGAACTTTCCGAAATTGACCGTAAATATATGGAATTTGGTCGTCAGTTGGAAGAAAAGTTTGCTAAACAGGACTTTGAAGAATATCGGGACCTCAATCAAACCCTGGATACCATGTGGAAACTTATGGAAATTTTACCAGAAGAGGAACTTACCAGAATAGACCCTGTTTTGCTAAAAAAATATCTTCGGAAGTGATTGTTTATGCCAGAAAATATTGCTGCCACTAAAGCTAATTTGATTGCTGCCCAGGCCGCACTGGATTTTTCTAAAAGTGGTTTTGAACTACTGGATAAAAAGAGAAATGTGCTTATTAGAAACCTGATGGCTTTTATGGAGCGAGCCAAAGAAGTCCAGCAAAAAATGAGAGAGGTATTCAAAGAAGCCTATGAGGCTCTTACCGTAGCTAATATAACTCTGGGCATAAATGAGGTATATGAGGTAGCCAGGTCAATACCTCAGACTACTGAATTTGACGTTCTTACCTATAGTGTAATGGGTGTGGAGATACCTCAAATAAAGTATGAAAAATATAAAATAGAGCCCTACTACAGCTTTTATCATACTAATACCGCTTTGGATGTAGCTTTGCAGAAATTCCAAGAGGTAAAGTATCTACTCTATGATTTGGCAGAGATAGAGGATTCGGTGTACAAACTGGCTAGGGAGATAAAAAGAACTCAGAAAAGAACCAATGCCTTAAAGAATATCCAGATACCGAAGTATGAGGCACTGGTAAAATCCATCTCGGAAGAACTAGAGGAAAAAGAGAGAGAAGACTTCTTTCGACTGAAAGTCTTGAAGAGGAAAAAAGTCCGCCGCAGTCAGGAAGTGAAGTCAGGAAGTCAGGAAGTCAGGAATGGACCCAGATTCTTTTAAACCAGCGATACAGCCATTCATTGGCTAATTTTCTATTTTTGAAAAAGACAAATTGAATATCGGGGAAGGTAACAAAAAGCTCAGCCAGGATATCGGCAGTATAAGAAGGTCTATAAAATAAGTTAGTCTTAGGATTGATAAATTCTGAATAGGGGGAGTCAAAGATCATTGCTTTAAAAGGATATTGCTGTAATTCTTGCAGACTTAATTTTAAGACTTCAAAATTTCTGATTTCATGCAAAAATTGATCCAGGGTCTTTCTTTCAGCGACTGCTATGAGACTTTCATTTTTGATTAAGGCATAATCACCTACTTTTAAATTTTCTCTTGTAAGGTGGCAATTGGTAAATTTATAAGGATAATGCTCTCTTTTATCAATAATTATTTCCATTCTTTCCTTTTTTCCGCCCTGGGGGATATAAGCTCCTGGACCTTTTATTTTCACTGAGGACTGGGTTATCCAGAAAATTTGTTCATAATATTGACCGGGAGTGGTCTTATATTCTTTTTGGAGAAAGATAAACCAGCACCTTCTTTTCGTTTTTCTATCCAGAATAATGTTAAGTTTTTTACCCCATCTTTTTGCCAGGATAATGGGGCATTTTTCTACTGGTTCCACATCGGGAATATCTTTTTGGGAAACAATCCCCTCTGAAATACAGAATATTTTCTTTCCTGGACCAGGCCATTTAGCCTGCACCAGGAGAACCAGATATTGTCCTGGCTGTTCTTCTAAATAAATTCTATAGGGAAATTTTGTTATCCCGCTTTTATAAAGATACCAGTACAACTTAATCTCCTGATTCCAGGATATAATCAGGGGAAGTATCCCCTGAAACCCCTCAAAGAGAATACAATTCAAGAAAATGCTATCTTGTTTACCAACAAGATATTCAAGGGGAATCCTTCCCCTTGACAACCCCTAAAAGAAAAATTAACGTATCAAACTTAATATTTTAATAATCTTTTTTATATCTTGTCTTTAATATTTATTTTTATATTCTTAAGAATATCGAAATTGCTTTGCAATTACGATATTCAGGGAACTTTGCCCCCTCTTTCTCACTCTCCTCCTCTCCCTTCGAGGGAGAGGGTCAGGGTGAGGGTGTTAGCATATTACTATTCCTTAATTTAAGAAAGGTTATTTTATAGTATCAAAATTTTTTTGAAATTACGATACTATAATAATAAGCATGATTAAGTAATTCAAGTGTAAGGAAACTTGGAAAATATTTCATCGACAATATTTTCTCAAATTTTCCTATGATATACAAGAAATGCTATAAAGAAATTATGGATGATTGATGTGGAGAATCTGCTTCAGAGGGGAAGCTCAAGCTGCTTATGATGTGGAAATTGTTGATTACCATTAGGAGGTGATTATAGATGCCCAATAAGAAAATGGAATCCCTGCATCCCGGGATAATCCTAAAAGAAGATTGTTTGGATGCCCTGCATATTTCCCAGTACCGGCTGGCTAAGGATATCAATGTACCATCACGCCGTATTAACGAAATCGTGCAGGGTAAAAGAGCAATCAATGCTAATACAGCCTTAAGATTAGGTCGATTTACTCTAAAATTAATCTATCTTAAGCATACCTTTTTTATATAAATAATTACCATTACCAGTAGCAATATATCCCAGTACAGAAAATTCTTTTAAAGAATAGAAAATACCTGATTCATCATCAAGTTCGATTGCTGTAGTTAATTCTTTAAGTGTGCTTTCTAATATATCAAAATAATTTACAGGAATAGTATAAAAAGTGTGTTTGTTACCTATGATATTATTTAAAAAAGAATTTATATTAGAATAAGTAGACAATAAAACAGAGTGAATAAAAATAAGTATTGAGTCATATTGTATATTTAATACTCGAGAGGCCATGGCATAAGTAGCACTGAAATAGAATAATTTTTCCCCAGGGTCTTTGGTGTTATTCATTAATTCAGATACTTTTTTAAATTCTTTCAAAATTATATCTTTGCTTTGAGCTGTTAGTTTCAAAATATAAAACCTCCTATGAAATTTTTATTATGCTATTTCTTGGCTAGATAGAGATAGAGTTTTATTTTCTTCTCTTTTTTCTCTTATTAATCCAAAGGATTCCGATTCCGCATTTATTTCTTCTCCTTCTTGGGTATCAAAAAAGATTTTGGCACTCGTCATTTTCTGTAGTTTTTGCATTACATTATCAAGCATAATATTCTCTGCTTTTTGAGGATCGTATTTATTTTCTGCTACTTCTAAAAGCCAGGGGAATAACCTAATAAAGCGCAATAAGGCAATCCCGGCAGCAGAGGTTTTGCTTATCTTATTTTTCCATTTAGCAAGGGTACGTTGGGGTATTTCTAAGGCTCTTTCGATGGATGATAAACTTCTTTTATTTTCTATAAAATGTTTTAGAATATTTTCCACACTCTTCTGTTTTAGTCTTTTAATAGTATTTTCTATTATCTCTTCATTCTGATCGAAAAAATCTCCTTTAGATTCGCATACCAAACATATATTTTCAGTGATTACAATGCTTTCCTCTCCAGCGAAAGGCTCCTTAATTTTTATAGTTTTTTTGGTTTCATAAATTTCTTCAGAGCCACACGCCGGACATATTTTTTTATCTCCCATTATAATCTTCCTCCTAGGTAATTTTTAATGAACTCAATTTTCTTAATCTCTATAGTCTTTAATTATTGGTGCTCCATATGCTTAGAGGTATGAAAAGATTTGATAATCCATTTTCCAGTTATTTTATTATACATAAAGGCTAAATAGCCCTTTCTATAGCCAGAGATGAATTCATAAGAATCTACCATTATGGGATTGTTTTTGTTTGGATTTTTTCCCCACCTTCTCGTATTTAGGAATGATAGATTTTCTAGTCCATCACTTTGGATAAAAGACAATATTTGTTTTTTGGTACGAAGACTAAAATATAGATCTGCAAAATAGTATGCATCAGAGAAAATAATTACCTCTTTTGGATTTTTACAAGCCTTTTTAAAATCAGAAAATTTATAGCTCGGTAGATTGGATTTGTTTTTATAATACACTATATTTTCCTAAATATCAACATATTTTATACTTAAAGTATAAATAATGTTTTGCCTTATAATATTTACAAAAATTTTAATATGACTTCCCGCTTCCTTTTAAAGGGGAACCTTTACTTCCTTTTTTCATGCTATCCATAGTAATCTTCCTCCTCTCATTCCTTCTCCTAAGGGAGAGGAGAATACAGTACTTTAGGCATTTAATTAAAATACCTAAATAATGTAAATTATATAGAATTACTTTATATAAAAGCAAATAAACATTTTGTATTTAAATTATCAAATTATTAAAAGACTGCTTAATTAGTAGTGCAAGGCGAGTAGTCAAACAATAGATGGCAGATTGTGTGAAAAATCAATTTTTGGACAAAAGATAGTATTAATAACGAATCTGCCTCTTATCCTTTAAGAGCAATTAAGAAGGGAAAGGGGCAGCTGAAGCAATTTCCTTCACTTATAGCTATATGAATTATTTAATTAGTTTTGCAGGTTTAAAGTTCATTTTGTTGAGTCTTTTTTGTAATGAAGAAAAACAACATGCGATCACAATGAAAGTCAGAACTACTGTCAAAGAACAATCTTCTTGTCGTTTTTTTATTTGAAACCTCTAATTAATTATGATTACATTTTAATTTGGTATCGTTTTTAGTTAAATATAAATTAAAGACCAATTAAGAGTTTTGTATACTTATTTTAAGATGAATTTAAAATTGATATAATGGCTTTATAATGTAATCCGAAAATATTTTTGGTATTGCAATATATTGATTAAAATATTATAATAATAATGCAATATAATAAAAAAGGAACCTAAGAGGAGTGGAAAGAAAGAAAATAAAAGAATTGATATTAGAATATCGCAAAAAATTTATCTCTCCGGATGATTACCTCCTATCTCGAGAAATACAAAAAACCATCCAACTCTATCTATTATTCAAATTTCCTCCATCCATAGCTATAAAAAATTACAACAGTTAGTAGAAGCGAAAAGCCTTAATACCATCAAACATTTTCTGGAAATCTTGGAAGAAATATATCTATTTTTTCGGGTAGATCTTTTTGACTATTCTATCAAGCGCCAAATTTACAACCCCTCTAAAATATATGCTATTGATACTGCCCTCGTTCAGTCGGTCTCCTTTCAGTTTTCTAAAAATATAGGACATATTTATGAAAATATGGTGTTTTTAGAATTAAAAAGACGAGATAAAGAACTGTATTACTGGAAAGATGAAAAGGGTAGAGAAGTAGATTTAGTAATTCGTGCGGGCAGAGAAGTAGAAGAAATGATTCAAGTATGTTATAACCTGAACAATCCAGACACCAGAAAACGTGAAATACAGACTTTAATTAAAGCTTATCAGCAGTTTAAGAAACCAAAACTGACTTTAATTACCGATGATGAGGAAGGTACCTATCAATCCGAGGAGGTTTGCATTAATATTATTCCCTTATGGAAATGGCTAATAGGCTAATAGCTAATAATTGAATAATAGCTTCTCAATAGATAATTAAAAATTATGGTAGATAATAATCCTGCATTATTTACTGTTTTATACAAGATATTCAAGGGGAATCCTTCCCCTTGAGATCCCCTGAATTAAAAGCAAAATATATTGTTACTTATTTATTAAATAATTTTATATTATCTTGTAGTATCGTAATTTTTTGAAATTCCGATACTACGAGATATCTAATTTATTAATTTACCTATTTACCAATTTACCGATATTTTCCTGTTTGTCATTGCGAGAGAGCAAAGCGAATGAAGCAATCTCAAGAAATATAACCTATTTTATTTAACAAGGCACTATTGGGAGAACGCCGTATAGAAGTTTTGCAATTGCACTAATGTAATATAATAAAAATATAATAGTCGAGAAGATTGTGCAAATTATAGCACAGAATTGACTTGCTATTTATCCCTTTTAGAGTAATTAATATTTAATGATATAACACTTTGAAAAGGTTAAAATCCATGGAGAAGAGGAACATAGATGCCCAGTATTATTGTTAGTGGTGCAAAAGAAGGAAATCTAAAGGATATTTCATTGGAAATACCTCGTGATAAACTCGTGGTTTTTATCGGACTGTCAGGCTCCGGAAAATCTACGTTAGCCGTTGATGTGCTTTTTAACGAATGTCAAAGACAGTATTTGGAGGCAATGGGGCTCCAAGGAATTCATAAACCAAAAATCGATTACATTTACAACGTGTCCCCGGCGATTCTGATTACCCAAATAGAAGCGAATAAGAATCCCCGTTCAACAGTTGGGACAAAAACCGATATTTATACAGACCTGCGAATGCTTTATGAAAAGTTGGGAGTAAGGGTTTGCCCCAACTGTCATAAACTTATCTCAGCAGCAGAATGCAAAGAAGAAGTCGAAAAGGTGTATGGAGACTTTAAGGTATTTATGTATTGCAATCAATGCAATTATAAGATGGAAAAACTAACCAGATCTCATTTTTCTTATAATACCAAAGAAGGCGCTTGCAAAACCTGTGGAGGATTGGGAAAAATTCTTACGGTCAATAAAGACAGAGTGGTACACGAATCTTTATCATTGGAAAATGGTGCAGTGGACTTTTGGAAGCAGAAATATAAGGAATATCAGATTTCCTGCCTTTACAATGCTTTCCGGTACTTCCATATTCCAATTGAACCTAATACCCGTGTGGCAAATTTCAGTGATATTCAAAAATCCATTCTCTATAATGGCATTGAAAGTGACGACGTAAAAAGAGCTTTCTTCGGAGTCCAACCTCCAAAGACCGTCGCAGAAGGCAGATTTGAGGGCGTATTACCGACCCTTTGGCGGCGAATGACGGAAAAGGGTGGCGATGCCAAACATCTAAATGGTTATTTTGATTTTGATATTTGCCGGGATTGTATGGGAGAGCGGCTAGGAGAATTAAGCCGCAATGTGACGGTGAAAGGCGCACGCCTCCCGGAGCTATCTATTCTCTCTTTAAGAGAATTACATGAATGGTTAAAAAAACTGGAAATCTCATTAAGCGATAATGAACTCAGCCTCGTTGAAGACTATTTGCTGGACTTAAAAACAAAAATTCAAAGGCTTGTAAACTTAGGGCTGGGGTACCTTTCGCTTGACCGCCAGACCATTACCCTGTCCCGCGGTGAGTTGCAAAGAGCAAAGATGGCTGCTGCATTGGATTCTGGCTTAACGAGAGTTATTTACATCATGGATGAGCCGACGATTGGGCTTCATCCGAGGGACACCGCAGGAATGGTGGAAATACTCAAAAAGTTACGGGAAAAAGGCAATACAGTTATCGTAATTGAGCATGACCCAGACGTTATGGCCCAAGCTGATTTTATAGCGGAAATAGGCCCCGGCACTGGGAAACATGGCGGTGAGATTATTGGCACAGGGACATTGGAAGAAATCAAAAGACAAGAGGCCTCCGTAACAGGAGCCTACTTGCGAAAAAGCAAGCCAGAAAAGTCACAATTTAGAAAAGGGACTGGAGAAATAATCGAAGTCAAAAATGCCAATTTATATAACCTCAAGAACATCGATGTTCATTTCCCTATTGGCTGTCTTACTTCCGTTACCGGTGTATCGGGCTCCGGAAAGTCTACGTTGGTATTTGAAGTACTCGCAGCGGCGAGAGGTAAAACGTACACTTCCAGTAATATTGTATCCGGTATCGAGCAATTTGACCAGATTGTTACCATCGAGCAGTCTGCGATCACCAGAATGAAACGCTCTAATGTGGCGACCTATTCGGAGGTATATACAGAAATTCGCAAAATTTTCGGTGGGTTGAAAGAAGCCCGAGATAAAGGCCTATCAGTCAAGCACTTTTCCTTCAATACACCGGGAGGCCGCTGTGAAAATTGCAAAGGGTTGGGGTATGTAATCAATAATATGCTGTTTTTTGCAAACATTGAAGTAACCTGCCCGGTCTGTGGCGGGAAGCAATTCAATGACGAAGTATTGTCAGTAAAGTATAAAGGATACACGATAAAGGATGTACTTCAGATGAGTGTTGAAGATGTGCTAAATATCTTTAGTACGCATCCTAAAATAAAGAGAATTCTGGCGTTGCTTCAAGACGTGGGATTAGGATATTTGGAGCTTGGGCAAACCTTGACGACGTTATCCGGTGGTGAGGGGCAACGACTAAAATTGGCAAAGGAACTGATTAATAATATCGGCAAGCGCAGCCTCTACCTGCTAGACGAGCCTACAACCGGACTGCATCCAGTGGACGTGGAGAACTTTCTTACACTTTTGAACCGTATTGTAGATTCTGGAAGCACGGTCATTGTTGTAGAGCACAATCAGCAGGTTATCAGAGCCTCTGACTGGATTATTGACCTTGGCCCCGAGGGAGGAGAAAATGGAGGACAGGTCGTGTTTACAGGGACGCCATTAGAATTGTTGAAAAACGGGAAAACAGCGACAGCAGACTGTCTACGAAAAACCTGGTAACTTAATTTATTTTAAATTAAATAGCAATCAAGTGGTAGAGGCAAATTGTTGTGACATACCTTGAGGGCTAAAACTATAGTAAAAACAGAAATGCACCCACAGACAAATGATCAAGAATGATCAAGTGATCAAGGGGTCAAATCTTTATAGTTGACAATTTGTTTTTTTATTCTTCTTACTGTCAATAATAAAGATTTGACCCCTTTTGTTTTTTGTACGTCTGCCCTCTCTTGTTCTACCTGTTCTACTGTCTTAAAAAGAAAATTCTGCTATAACGGATGCTCTTACTATGACTGCCTCAGGAGAAATGGGTGTGGGTGCACTGGCCACCATTTCTCTTTTTAGCATAGTATCTTCCAGACGAGAGGGGGTGTAAGAGGTTCTTTCCTCTCTGATGTTGTATAATTGTTGTATAGTTACACTGGCACCCTCGGCAATGGCTTCAGCTTTGCGGCGAGCTTGTTCGGTTGCCATCTTAAGTGCCTGGAACATTAATTCTTGGGGAGCACTAAGTTCAAAATTAATGTAATTTATGTTATTAGCACCAGCTTTTACTGCCAGGTCAATTATTTCTCCCACTGTATCTAATTGAGTGATGGAGATTAACATTTCATTAGTTGCCTGGTAATAAATCTGCTCCTGTTCAGTTTCAGAATCTGTTTTCTGACCTTCACGATAACTGTATAACCTATAGGAAGAGGTTTTTATATTATCTTCCCGCAAACCATAGTTCAGAAGAGCCTGCAGAACTCTATTGGCCAGTCGGGCATTTTCCTCTACAGCCTTATTTGCTGAGTTGCTCCGGGTTTCAATAGATAAACTTATCTTAGCCAGATCAGGTGGGGCAGTTAGCTCTGCTTCTCCATAGGTTTGAATAATTTTTTGCCCTTCGCTAGCAGCATAGGAAGTTGTTATATTTACTGGATAACTAAAAATGACTGTTATTACTACGAACAATATAAAGAAAAAGGTAAAAAAAGTATTTTTTTTGCTCATTACTTACGCCTCCAGTGATATATTTTTTTATTTTGCCAATATTCAAGATATTCAAGGGGAATTCTTCCCCTTGAAATCCCCTGAAAGAAAATACAATTCAAGAAAATGCTATCTTGTTTTACAACAAGATATTCAGGGGAAGCGTCCCCTGAAACCCCTCAATTATCAGTATTGAGTATCTAGTATTCAGTATATAGTGTAAATTTCAGTTAAAAAATAAAGAACAATACTTTTTAAGAAAATGCTATCTTGTTTACCAACAAGATATTCAGGGGAGGTATCCCCTGAAACCCCTCTAAAATATACTGTTACCAATTTAAGACAAGATATTCAAGCGGAATCCTTCCCCTTGAGATCTCCTGGATTAAAAGCAAAATATATTGTTAATTATTTAGTAATAATATTTATATTATCTTGTAGTATCGAAATTTTTTGAAATTCCGATACTACAAGATATTCAAGGGGAAGGATTATCCTTGAGACTTGAGAGCCCCTGAAATAACTTCCGACTAGCAACTGTATTTAAACGATATACGTTATACGTAATACGGTATACCATATTCACCCTCACCTTACCTCTCCCTTCTAAGGGAGAGGATTAGGGAGATGGTGTAAAAATATATGGTTTCTTATCTAAAAAGAGTATTTAATAGTATCAGAATTTTTTTGAAATTCCGATACTATTAAATAGGAATATTTAGAAAAGTTATAATAAACTTATCATTTTTACTGATAAATGTAAACTGATATATTAGTTAAGGTTTAGGGAGTAATGTTCCGCAGATAATCTTTCTTATGGGAAAGACTTTACTATTAAAAGAATTTTCTGTTTACATCTCTGATTAGTATCCTCCCCCATCCATTTTACTAAAAGACATAGCCAGAATATATTACTGGTGTTATACTTACCACAAGTAGAGGGATTAAAAAATTGTAGAGGAAGCCCTCCTTTTTAATTTCCTCAAGTATTTAAAATATCTTTTTATTTATTCAGGAAAATTGGTTAAGAGAAAAGGTGACTTTTAAAGTTCTGGTATCTGGTATAGGTATAAAAGAATGGAATTATTTATTGAAAATATCAATCACACCGGTGAGGGAGTTGCTCGCCATGCCGGCAAAGTAGTTTTTGTAGCATATGCCATTCCGGGAGAAACAGTCAGAGTAGAGCTTACTGAAGAAAAAAAGCATTATTGTCGAGGGATAGTAAAAGATATTATTACCGAATCGCCTTATCGAGTAGAGGCAAAATGCCCTCATTATTATCACTGCGGAGGTTGCTCCTTCCAGCATATAGAATATAAAGAGCAGTTATTGTTAAAACAAAAGATTGTAGAAGATATCTTTAAACGCATGGCCGGGGTAGATTCCTTGATTAAACCCGTTATAGGGATGAAGGAACCCTGGTATTATCGCAATAAAGTGGTATGGCATCTTACTCAAGAAGTTAATAGTAAGAAAATTGGTTTTTATCGTTTTCGGAGCAGGCAACTGGTGGAGATAGATCATTGTCCACTTCTCTTACCGAAATTAAATAAGGTGAGTCTTTTAATAAAAGAAATGCTATCTGAAGTTAAAGTAATGAATAATAGTAATAATAGTTATGATAGTTCTGTCATGATACGCCAGTCAAACCAGCAAGATGGAATGATGCTGATATTTAACAATTGTTCAGTGGGAGAAAAATTATTAAGAAAACTGGAAGGGGAAGTACCATCTATTTATGAACAACAAGAAGGGAAATTAAAATTACTATCTGGTCAGAAATGGATTAGACAGAGGGCGGGTCAGTGCTTATTTTATTTAGGTCCCCATGATTTTTTTCAAGTTAATGCAGAACAGAACGAAAGGCTGATTGATACTATTTTTCATTATTTACATTTAACAGGAGAGGAAAAGGTATTAGATGCCTACTGTGGAGTTGGTACTTTTTCTTTGAATGTGGGCAGATATTCAGCCTCAGTAGTGGGAATTGATTCTAATCATCTGGCTATAAGAGAGGCCAAAAGGAACGCTCTTTTAAATGGGTTGGAAAATTGTCACTTTATTAGTGGTTACTGTGAGGAAATTTTACCTACTATTGCTATCAAGGAGCAGTTTAATCGAGTAATTGTTGACCCACCTCGAGCAGGTCTTCAGGAAGAAGTTACTTCACAACTCAGTAGTATTCTTCCCGAAATTTTAGAGTATGTATCCTGTAATCCAGCAACTTTGTCCAGAGATGTAAAACAATTTTTAGCTAATGGTTATCAACTTGTAGAAGTTCAGCCTATTGATATGTTTCCTCAAACCAATAATATAGAAAATGTGGTCTTCATACTTCAAATGAACTGAAGATTTATCAGATTAAAGAAATCATTTGTTTTTTTGTAGAAATTATTATAATATGATTTTAAATAATATATTTAAAATAAGGATACTTTAGGGTATTTTAGTGTTGCAATTATAATATAATAAATATAAAATAATAAGAAATATTTCTATAATTAAGCTAAATTAATATACGATAAATACATTAACCTGAAAATAACGTGCCAATAGATGAGATTGTAAAATAAAAAAAGAAAGAAGGTGATTTATGAATTAAGAAAGAAGTATTATTAAGTTAAAAAATATTGAAAAGGGGGTGAATGAAAAAATTAAAGTATATTTTTAATTAAGTCAATAGTATTTTATACATGTCGAAAAATCTACAAAAAATTCATTAAATTTATTTATTTTAACAAACATTATATAAACATTTTAAAATTACCAAATTATTTATAATACCAATTAAAAAAAATAAGTTTAAATAATCAGGAGGGAAAACAATGGAACGTGAAACATGGAGTAAGCGAAGTTATTTTATTTTTGCTGCCTTAGGATCCGCCATTGGTTTAGGTAATCTATGGAGATTTCCTTATCTTACTTATAAATATGGTGGAGCGGCTTTTTTAATAGCCTGGATGGTAAGTTTGATTTTGGTAGGACTTCCCTGGTTAATAGTCGAATTTGGCATGGGGAAATATTTTGCCAATAGTGCTCCTGGTGTTTTTGAAGGAATTGGGAAAAAATGGGAATGGCTCGGTTGGTGGCCAGTACTTTGCGCCTTTTTAATTGATACTTACTATACGGTAATTATGGCCTGGGCCTTACGTTATGTAGGTGCTTCTTTCACTATGGCCTGGGGTATAGGAGAAGAAGGTGCCAAAGGAGCTGCCTCTTTCTTTTTTGATGAAGTACTACAACTTTCCCCTGGTCCAGAACAATTAGGTTCTCCTATAGGGACACTAGTCCTATGTTTGCTCATTGTGTGGGTAATTATATTCTTAATAATCTACAAAGGAACAAAAGTTATTGGACCGGTCTCTCAATATGTCATGATTATTGCCTGGATTGCATTGGTAGTCCTGGTAATAAGAGGAATAACCCTACCGGGAGCTACTCAAGGCCTTAATTATTACCTTGCACCTGACTTCAGTCAATTAGCTAATTTAGACCTCTGGTTTGCTGCTTTAAGCCAAATTGCCTTTACCCTTTCTTTAGGCATGGCCGGTATGTATGCTTATGGAAGTTTTATAAAAAAGAAAGGCGATATTAATAATAATGCCTTTATAACTGGTTTTGGCAATTGTGCTACTAGTTTCTTTGCTGGTTTTGCCGTTTTCAGTGTGGTAGGATATATTATGCAAACCTTAGCTATTCCAGTGGAAGAAGTTAGTACCTCCAGCGTAGGATTAGCCTTTGTAACCTGGCCGGTAGCTATTTCTATGTTACCGAGTGCTAATAGTCTATTTGGAATAATTTTCTTCCTCTGCTTATTTACGGTCGGTCTTTCCTCGGCTTACTTCTTAGCTTACGGAGGGGTAATTTCCCCACTTATGGATAAATTCGGCTGGAATAGAACAAAAACGACCGCTATCTTCTGTGTAGTTAGCTTTCTAATAGGCATTTTGTTCACTACCAATGGAGGGCTTTATTGGGGTCCAGACCTTTTGGATAGGGCTGTTGCTTTTTACGGCATAATAATAACTGGTATTTTAGCGTGCTTAGTAGTAGGCTGGGTATTCCCGGCTAGTAAATTAAGGGAATATGTAAATGAAACTTCTGATTTTAAGATTGGCACCTGGTTTGATTGGATGGTAAAATTAGTGGTGCCTATTGGTCTGGCTTTTGTGGTTATTTATGGAGGTTTTATACCAGATATAAAATCCTCTTATGGTGGATACCCCAGATGGGCTAGCAATTTTGTTTGGATCGTGTTGGTAGTAACTTTAATTTTAAGCTTTGTGCTTCAATCAATAAAGACTAAAGGTAGCTCTGTTAGTGATACTAAAACTAAATCGGAGGTGAAAGAAAAATGAGTGCATCAGCAATAATTACAGCAATTATAATGTGGGCAATATTTATTGGTGGTTTATACTGGTGTTACACTAATTTTAAAAAAGCCGGTAAAAAATGGGAATAATAAAAATAAGATAAATTGCTAATAAAAATATCTTATTTGAGTTTTTAGGTGATAATCATAAGAATATTTTTAGATGAATTATCTAAATTATCAATCAAAAACTGAGGCATCCTTATTTTTAGGACTGCCTCAGTTGCCTCAGTAAATTAAAAAAATAAAATTAAGCAGTAGAGGAAAAGAGGTGACTTATTTTGAGCCAAAATACTGATACTCCACAAAAAAGAGAACATTTAGCTACTCGATTAGGGTTTTTATTAGTTTCTGCTGGTTGTGCCATTGGGTTGGGTAACATCTGGCGTTTTCCTTATATAACTGGAAAGTATGGTGGTGCTGCCTTTGTAATAGTTTATTTGATTTTCTTGGCTATTTTAGGCTTTCCAGTTATGGTCATGGAATTTGCTATGGGTCGTGCGGCTCAATTAAACCTGGCGGGAGCTATGAGAACCTTAGAACCAAAAGGGAGTAAGTGGCATATTTTTGGTTATCTTGGAATTTTAGGAAATGTTATTTTAATGATGTTTTATACCACGGTTACTGGCTGGGGATTTGCTTATTTATTCCGTACTTTATCAGGCAGTTTTAAAGGGCTTCCCCCTGAGCAAGTAGGAGCAGCTTTTGGTGCCTTTTTAGGAAATACGTGGGAATTAATACTATGGATGGGTCTGGTAGTAATTCTTGGTTTTTGGGTATGTGCTACTGGACTGCAAAAAGGAGTAGAAAAGGTCACTAAAATTATGATGGTCGGACTATTCGCTCTACTAGTGGTAATGATTATAAGATCGATTACTTTACCAGGCGCTGGAGTAGGGCTTTCCTTTTATTTAAAACCAGATTTTTCTAATTTAAGCTGGGAAGGTGTGACGGCAGCTATGGGACAGGCTTTCTTTACCCTTAGTTTAGGAATTGGTAGTATGACTATCTTTGGTAGTTATATCGGAAAGGAAAGATCCCTTGCCGGTGAATCAATAAATGTTATATTACTTGATACTTTAGTAGCTCTTATGGCTGGTTTAATGATCTTTCCGGCTTGTTTTGCTTTTGGAATAGATGCTGGCTCCGGTCCTGGACTTATCTTTGTTACCCTGCCGAACATTTTCAATCAGATGATGGGCGGACAATTCTGGGGAATTCTCTTCTTTATCTTTTTAATCTTTGCCTCTATGACCACGGTTATTGCTGTTTTTGAAAACATTATGGCTTTTACTATGGATGAATGGCATTGGGAGAGAAAAAAAGCAGCTATAATTAATGGAATAGGCATGTTCATCCTTTCTCTGCCCTGTGCTCTTGGCTTCGGTCCCTGGAGCGGATTCCAACCTCGAGGGCCAGGAAGTGTCATTTTAGACTTAGAAGATTTTATCGTTAGCAACAATCTTTTACCTATCGGTTCTTTAGTTTTTGTCCTCTTTTGTACCTGGAAATTTGGCTGGGGTTGGGATAATTTTATTAAAGAAGCAGATATGGGAGAAGGCTTAAAATTCCCCAAAGCAAATTGGACTAAAGGATATTTAACCTACATCCTGCCATTTATTATTTTAATCCTCTTATTACAAGGATGGGGATTATTCTAATATGCTATAGTTCTTATACCCTCACCCTCACCTCTGCCTCTTCCTCAAGGAGAGAAGGTTAGGGCGAGGGTGATTTAAAAGGCATAATTAATTCCAATTTCTACAAAGATATGAGCAGGCGTTCCTACGATTAATTTTAAAGATTTCAAATCCGATTCCTCGATTGATTCCATTTTTATTGCTGCCTGAATTTCAAGAGTGGTATTAGTATTTATCTGGTTGCTATAGGTTGGCAAAAATAGGATAGTATCATCACTGAAATTATAAAGAGAGGTTAAGCCTATACTGGAGAACTCGTCAATCTGGTATGAGGCATTACTAACCAACAGATGGATATTTTTATCTTTCCCTTCCCATTGAGCAGACATCATAGAGCCAGTAATTTGTGATAAAAGTTCTGGAGGTATGTTTAGATATTCAGCTTGAAAATATAATTGATTACCTGACTGAAAGAAATAACTATAGTCAGTTCCAGCAAGTAATGAAAAAGAATCCACATCATCATGGTAATATCCTAAGGCACTATAGACACCAAATCTGTCTATATCTCCTTTGGCGGTGATGCCGAAACGCTGTTGGCCTGGTTCAGCTGCTAGTACTTGTTCCTGTACAAAGTGCACTGTAACATCAAAGTCATTTATCAGAGTCCTGCCTCTTAAGCCTATTTTTGAATCCTCCAGACTACCCGGTGATGAAGATAGCAAGGACAAGCTGGTATGCCAATTAATAGGATAATAAATCTCTATGGCATTCTGAAATTTAGTGTTGTAATCTCTATCTAAAGCTGCCGCACCCAGAGAATAGTCTACCGGATTTAATAGTGAGCCAAAAGACCATGATACAGGCTGTCTCCCGATGGTAAGATGGAAGTTATCAAAACGATGTTTCCAGTATAATTTTTTCCAAAGAAAATCTACTTTTCCTTCGGCAATATTAATAGAGGAATAGCCAGCACATCTTATTTCACTATTGTTCTTAAGTGGTAGAAATAACTCCAGGTCAAGATTTGCTTGAGGTATATAACCAAATCCCAATTGGCGGTCATAAAAACCTGTTAATGAGGTATTAAGTTGTCCACCTAGCTTTATATCGTGAGCTATTGCTGAATAACTAAAAATAATCATAACAAATATTATTATTAGCAGGTGCTCAAAAAGAAAATATTTTTTCATAAATAATTCCCTGTTATTGTGTCGATTATGTTGATTAATGTTGTTTTGTAATATATTTTGATTAATCAAAGAATAATCTAATTAGTGCAGGTTTTCCAAGTTGAACAATCTTTCATCCAATTCCGGATTCAATTCAATCTCTTTAATAATAGAACGGGTGTAGGTATCTCTGCGTAATTTATTTTCCATAACCACTTGAATAGGCAACCAGTGACCGTCAATTTCCTTTATTTCTTGCACTTCACTTACCTTTAATAATCTGCCGCTTTCTGCATGGAGCTCTTCCTTTAAACCTACAAATCGTTCTTTATCTATCCAGGTCACCCGGCGATAATAAGATACCTTCTTTCCAGGGATAGCAATAGCTTCCAGTACATAACATGGTCTATTAGTAAAGGTATCTTCTTCTAAAATTGTAAAGGTATAAAGGTCAGTTAATTTATCAAATTCCATCATATCCTGATAAGAAAAATCACTTCCCATAAAACCCTGTTCCAGCATATGACCAGAAATTTTGACAATTTCTTCAGCATCAGGGAAAAACATCCAGATGTTGTCGTCTCTTTTTAAAAACTTGGTTCCCCGGTCACCAGGATTGGTAAATTCCACAAAGGCATCCTTCTCTCTGGAATACATTACCATATTTTTTTCAATCCCTCGACCACCCTTACTGATAATCATAGTTACCTCTGCATAGGCAGACTGAATATATTCATTTTCATCTCTCTTTTTCATAATCTCTTCGGCAGTCATCTGTTTGGTAGCCATAGCTAACCCCGAGTTTGTTAAAGAAAATAATATAGTAAATATAATAATTGTTATAAATATAAGTTTATTTATTTTTGGTTTTGGCATAAATCATTCTCCTTTTGTTCCTTATCTTATATCCTTAATGCTTTGTTAGGTTCCAGTCGGGCAGCCATTCTGGCCGGGATAAGGCAGGCAATAGTCACTACTAAAACACCAAGAATAAAGGCAAAAATAAGGTTTTCTAAGCTGAAAACAGTATAAAATACTGGTTCAAACATTAAATCAGAAGACATACCTTCCATTGCTGCTTTAAAATTGATTCCGACCACGGAAAAGATTTTAGTAATAATACCGCCGATAACAGTTCCCAGTGCACTTCCCAGGGCGCCGATAATCATACCCTCCATGGCAAAAAGGTAGAGGATTTCTCTTGCTTTTAAGCCCAGGGCGCTCATCATCCCGATCTCACGGGTGCGCTCATTAACAATCATAATAAGAGTATTTATCAAGACAAAGCAGGCCAGTATAATGATAAAAACATAAATAAAGTTATAGATCACAGTAGCATAAGAGAAAAATTCAATCATATCATAGTCCCATTTCCAGTGCTGCCAGGTATATTTTCCGGAAGGAACCCCTGCTGCAAAAAACTCCTCGATTTGTGGTATTATCAAATCGGCCTGATGGTAATCATTAGTGATAATAAGTAATTCTGTCACTTCTTGAGGGATTTCTAATATTGCCTGTGCCTGCTCCAATGGAAGATAAAATAGATTATCATTCAAAAGTTCCAGGCTGCTTTCTATTTTTCCTACAATCTGAAAGGTAGATGCTCGAAAGGAATCAAAGGCAGTGCTATAGAGAAAAGTAACCTTATCTCCTACTTGCCGCCCAATTTTTTGCAATAAACCGTCACCCATCACTACCTCTCTTGCCCCTGGCTCAACCATCCTTCCTTCAGTGATCTGTTTATCTATTCTGGTAAATTTAATTTCCTCTTGTGGATCTATACCCCAGCCTATCATTGGCACTAATTTTTCCTGATAGCTAACCATAGCCGGGAATTTTAATCGCGGTACTACCTGCTTTACACCTTCTATTTGTTTTAGGCTTGCTGCCATGCTTTCATACCCCTCATTAGCAAAGCCATTCACGGTATAGTTTAATGATAGTAAATGCTCTTTTAATTTATATTCTCTATTAATCACTCTTATATGACCAGCTTTGTATTGAATATGATTTTCAAAAGTGGATTCCAATAATCCGCTTATCATTCCCCGCATAAAGACTACAGCAATAATAGCTATGGCTACAGCAATAATGGAAATCATAGTTCTTGCCTTAGAACGGGAAAGATTTTTTCTGGCTAAATTCCATAAAAATTTCATTTATTGCCCCTTATCGCTGGTAGATCGCTTCTACCGGGTCTTTGTGAGCTGCCCAATAAGCTGGAAATATACTGGACAGTATAGCAACGATAACACCTAAGAAAAAAATATAACCGAAAGAATAGTAATTCCAGACACCATAAATTCTATCTAAAATCGGTATACCATATTGGGTCATATCTCCCCAGGCTTCTATATAAAAACCATTATTCACCAGCCAGTTAACCCCAAGAAAACCTAACAGACAACCAGCTAATCCTCCCATTACTCCGATACCGGCTGCTTCTACCATAAAGACAAAGACTATCTCCCACTCTTTCATGCCCAATGCCTTCATCATCCCAATTTCGGAAGTCCTCTCCAGGGCAGAAAGTATAATATTATTGATAATTCCTACCATTCCAATAAGTAAGACTACTGACATAATGATTCCAATAGCGCTCTTTTTAGTAGTACTTAAGGCAATGACACTTTCTGCAGATTCTCGCCAGGAATATGCTTCTAAGGGCAAACCCTCTTCTCGGAAATATTCATGTATAGACTGTTGAGCTAATTCTTCCTGACCAAAATTAGTTTTAAGGGAGACCATAGAAACATTATTTTCGGTATTTAATGCCTGTTGAACCAGGTGCAGTGGGAGTAGAACTATTGTGCTATTTATTATAGGATTGAGTGTTTTTACTATGCCTCCGATTTCTACCTCGATGGTATTAAAGGTATCCTCCCTGGTTCTGACCAGTAGAATAATATAATCATTCATCTTTAAATCCATTAGTTCAGCCATTCTTTCTCCAATTACTGCTTTATTTTCGTTCAAAGCAAAGAGAGAACCTTCGCTAAAATAATCCTGAGTTTTAAATACCTGATTATAATTTTCAGGAATAATTCCCAGACCAATAACACCCATTTCATCAATTCCATTATTGAGATTGGCTGAAAACCTGAGTTCCGGTGATACACCAGATACACCTTTAATTTTTTCTATTTCGTCGTTTATGATTTCATTCCATTCTACAAGATGATCCAGAGGGAGTTCCTTTCGTTCTGGCCAGTATTCTGGATGGGCAATCTGAATATCACCAGTCTCAAAATCTCTGATATTATCAAAGGACATTTCCTCCATACCATTTAAAAGTGATTCTAAGAAGAGATAGCCAAAAAAGGCAAAGGCAATCACTAAGATAGTAATGATATTCCGTCTTTTTTGACGTGATAAATTTTTTATACCAAGACGAATACTGAACACTTGTTATTTCCCCCTTTTATCGGAAGAAATCAGACCATCTCTTAGGTTGATAAACCTTCTGGCATATTCCATAATTTGAGGGTCATGAGTAGAAAAGATAAAAGTAGTTCCCAATTCCTCATTCATCTTAACCATATTTTTGATAACATCCTGGGCTGTTTCTGAATCCAGATTGGCAGTTGGCTCATCAGCCAATACAATTTTGGGTTCTTTCACCAGTGCTCTGGCAATAGCAACTCTTTGTTTCTCTCCCCCTGATAATTCACCAGGTTTGCGATTTTCTTTTCCTTTTAATCCTACCTCTTCCAGCATTTTTAGTGCTTTTTCCCTTATCTCTTTTTCTGATAGATTACCTATAAGCCGAATAGCAAATTCCACGTTTTCAAAGGCAGTTAAAACAGGAATCAGATTATAACTTTGAAAAATAAAACCAATATTGTAACGACGGGTCATAGCTAAATCTTTTTTGGAAAGTTCACTAATTCTTTTTCTATTTAGCTGTATTTCACCTTCTGTTGGGGTATCCAAACAGCCTATCATATTAAGCAGGGTTGTTTTACCTGAGCCGGATGGTCCAAATATTGTGGCAAATTCTCCCTCTTCAACAGTTAAATCTATTCCTCTTAGAGCCGGTACTGAAATCTTTCCCTGTTGATAGATTTTTTTCACCTTTTTCAGCTCTAGCAAAGGCATTCTTTTACCTCCTTTCTTCTCTGCATCGATATTCAATTTAAAAAAGTTATTGTGAGGTTTATTTTTCTTTATTCTCATAATTCTCATAAGAAGTATTAGATGTATAATTTAATGAACAAGAGAAATATTTCACTGATTTTTCTCTTTTATGGTATTCAGTATTTGGTAATTGAGAATATAGGTGAATATAAATAAACCGAACAATTCTTAAATATAAGTTATTGTAACATTTTTGATTAATTTTTTGTAGTAGGTTACAAAAGAACAAAAACATGGTAAGCTGGTGTAGATTCAGGGAGCTATTAGATATAAATGGATAATAATAACGAAGATTGGTCTATAGTAGAAAGTTGTTTGAATGGTAATAGAGAAGCCTATGCACTTTTGGTAAAGAAATATGAAAAATCCGTTTTTAATATTGTTTACCGGCTAATCGGTACCACTGAGGAGGCAAGGGATATCACTCAAGAGACTTTTATAAGAGTCTATAAGTCTCTTAGGCAGGTTAAGCCAGAGTTTAAATTCTCTAATTGGCTGTTCAAAATTGCTACCAATCTCTGTAAAGATCGGCTAAAGAAGAGAAAAATTACAGCCGTTTCTTTAAATGAATTTGATTACCTTTTAGACCAGGAAATAAGCCATGAGAATAAAGATAGTCTATTAGATTACCAGAAAAATCTAATACCAACTGATGAACAAGAACAGGTGCAAAGAGCGATTAGCAATTTGCCATTTATATATCGGAGAGTTGTTGTTTTAAGATATATTCAGGACTTAACCTATCAAGAAATAGCGGATATCTTAGAGATACCCTTAGGACGAGTTAAGGTTCAACTTCACCGGGCACACCAGATTCTATATGACCAACTATCTGATATGTTGAAATGAGAAAAGAAAAGGGGTGAATCAAATGGAATGCCATCAAATAAGTAAATTACTACTAGACTATATGGAGGGTTACTTGTCTGACTCTGTTTCCCAGAAGGTCGAAGAGCATTTGCGCCAATGTGAGGCATGTGCAAAAAAGTATGCTAGAATGACAAAAATGGTCAAGGTAATGAGAACAATGCCCAGCATTACCCCACCTCCAGAGATAGTCCAAAATGTTATGAGGAAACTTGAAGAAGAGGAAGAGAGACTTGGTAGTAAGAGCTTTTTAGCTAGATTTAAAATTTTACCCAAAAAAGTCATGCTAGCAGCTATAACAGTGATGGTACTTGCGGCAGTACTATATGGGACAATAACCTTTTTTGTCCATCGTTCCCCACTTCAATTTCAATCTTGGGCTGCTACTGTTCAAGCGGCACCTTATAACTTAGAAGAGTCTGGATGGTGGGCTTGGCGAAAGAAAGCAGCAGATGAAATATTATCACCTGAAGATAAAAATGTGGGAATTATATTTGGCGGGATTTTAGATCAGCCGCAAAAGGTAAGCATTATAGTCAAATGGATAAAACCTGATGGAATGCTCTTTCAGAAAACCACCTTTAGAGGCAATATTTCAGCTGGTCTATGTATATTTATGTCCAATCTGACTATTGATGATCTTAATTCTATCAATAAAAAAGAGGAGGTTAATGAATCCTCTTTTAGGGGAGAAATCACTTACAGCAAGATAGAGGGATTTTTAACTGATTTTCCAGGTGTATGGCGTTTGGAAATCTTCTTAAACAACAGATTGCAAACCACATTTCAGATAGAGGTATGAGGTATAACGTAACATTTGGGGATATTTTTTCGTAGTAAGTAGTAAAAGCATAATAAAGTGGCTAATTAGGGAGATGATAAAATCTTGAAAAGAATAAAGTTAGCAATAATGATTTTTATTATAATAATAGGTGTATGCAATACATCAAGTTCAGTAAGAGCTAATAGTTTTCAAATAAAAGTTCTCAATCCGGGTATTTTACCCGATTCACCTGATTATGAATTAAAGCTAATCCAGGAAAATGAGAATATAAAAAGATTAACTGATCCTATTGAGAAAGCAAGATATCATTTAGAGCTGGCAAATCTTAGATTGGTAGAGGCTATCTTTATAGAAGAGAAAGGTAAACCCCAGTTTGTTGAAGAGCTGGTCAAGAAATACAATGAGAATTTAACGAAAACTCTTCAATATCTGGCAGAAGGCCAGGCTTCTGGGAGAGAGGAAGTAGATGAAACATTAGCGATAGTGAGAAAATCTACTAAAATACATACCGATGAACTAATAGCACTAATAGATCAGATTCCTGAAAATAATAAACCAGAAATTGAACTAGCTATCAACTATTCTCGAATGGGAAGTAACATTTCCACTTTTGAATTGAAACAAATTGCCGGTGGTAAATTATCTATTGTTAAACCTGAAAAAGTGCAACCTGGTCCACCTGAAGAGCCACCCGGGCTGTTAAAAAAGGATATAGAGAATAAAGAAACAGGTCCACAAGAAGAGCCGCCGGGTCTGCTTAAGAAGGATGAGAAAGATAAGGAGGCAGGACCACCTGAAGAACCACCTGGGCTTTCTAATGAGGATATGGAGAATAAGAAAAAAGAAGATAAACAATAAACAGAAAAAATCTAAGAAGGAGGCATGGAAGTAATGAAGAAAAAAGAATCAGCTCCTATTTTTAAACTATGGCTGGCAGTTATCTTGGTCAGCTTGTTATTAGTTTCAATTACTAACGGTGCTGCTTGCGCTATAGCCTTGGTGGGGATTACTCCCTATCTTTCTCCAGAAGAAGAAACATTACGTCTTGATAGACTAAAGCTGGAAATTGCCGCTGAATTTTTCGGAATAGATAGTAGATTAATTTTGGATTATCGTTCCAAGGGATATAGTTCTGAAGATATTATTGCTGCCCTGTATTTTTCTGCAGATACTAAAAGACCGGTTAATACTATCTTTGAATTAAAGGAAAGAGAAAAAGATTGGGAGAAGGTCGCCATTAAATTAGGGGTTCCACCAAACGCTCATGGCATGCAAATGGCTTTAACCCATGGGAAAGGCAAGAAGGTGGGACTAAAAAAGAAATTGAATCAAGAAGAAAACATTTTTGTTAATTTGGTAAGCACTTATTACCAAATTGAAGTAGATAGGTTAAGGGTTTATATAGAAAGAGGTTTTTCTCTCAATGATATTCTCTTAGCGATAAATTTAGGCACCCAACAGGGGATTAGATTTGAATTATTACTGCAAGAAAGAGAGAAAGGCTTAGATTGGTTTATTATTTTAGGAGAGAGAAATATCAAGGCAGACAGTTTATTTTTACCTTATCGAGCGGAAATAAGATATAATTATAGACCTCTGATTGAATAATTGTATAGCAAGTGAATGTAAGCAAGACCTGACTTACCAGAATGCCACAATTTTTCTTAAAAAGATATTAATTAATTCCTCCATATTTCCCATTGGAATATAAGATCCTGGGAAAGATAAGAAAATAATTTAAATCCCTTTGGAGATATTTTTGATTATATGATATTATTTATGGAGTTAGAGCGATTTTAAGGGAAAGAATTCCCTTTGCCTATTGGAATTGCCAGGCAATTTTGATATTTTATAGTATCGAAATTTCAAAAAAATTCTGATACTAT
>DKFO01000021.1 GCA_002452835.1 Candidatus Atribacteria bacterium UBA6794
GTCTACACCTTTTTTAATGATTGGGAAAGTTTTTTACTACCCCATTAAATTTTACACTAACTATCTGGGTAATTATAAATAAAAATACACAAGATATTCAGGGGAGGTATCCCCTGAAACCCCTCAAAGATAATACAATTCAGGAAAATGCTATCTTGTTTCATAAACAAGATATTCAAAGGGAATCCTCCTCCCCCTTGAGATCCCCTGAAATAACTTCCGACTAGCAACTGTATCTAAACGATATACGTTATATGTAATACCGTATACCATTTTGTCATTGCCAGAAGCCAATTCAGTAATAAGTAACCAGTAATAAGTAATAAGCAATAGGCAAACACAATACCAGATACTAACGACTAATTTTAACGATATANNATACGTAATACGGTATACCATATTCACTCTCATCTTTCCTCTCCCTTCTAAGGGAGAGGAATATGGCACTAGCATATTATATTCTCTAATTAAAAATAATCGGAATTTCAAAAAAATTCCGATACTATAAAATAATTTTTCATTTTATTTAATATTATTCTAATTAATGAATGGCTTTATCTTTATTTTTTCTGTACTTAGATAATTCCTAAAGATTTACCGGCTTGCTCAAAGATATGAAGAGCTTTTTCTATATCCTCTGGGGTATGAGTGGCCAGCACATGCGCTCTTAACCTATTGGTACCTTTAGGCACAGCTGGAAATAAGATAGGGCATATAAAGACACCCTCTTCATTAACTATTCTACATAATTGTAGTGTTTTTTCTTCCTCCCCCACCATGATGGGAACGATTGCTGTCTGGCTTTGACCAGTATTATAACCTAACTTTTTTAATCCTTCCCGAAAATGCTTAATATTTCTTTGTAATTGCTTGACTAACTCTGGTTCACTTTCTATCACCTCAAAACAGGCTTTTGCGGTAACTACGGCAACAGGGGGGAGGCTTGCTGAAAATATAAAGGGTCGAGAAGATAATTTAAGGAAGCTTATTAAATCCTTATTCCCGGTTAAATAACCACCAATAGAGGGAATTGTCTTACTTAAAGTACCCATGTAGATATCTACTGAATTTTCTAAACCAAAATGTTCTTCAATACCATGCCCAGTCTCACCAATCACTCCAATAGAATGAGCTTCATCTACCATAAGTTTAGCATTATATTTTTTCGCTAATCTGGAAAGCTCAGGTAGATTTGCTATATCACCATCCATACTATAAACAGCATCTACGGCTATAAGCTTATTCTGATAGTGCTCTGCTTGGGCTAATATATTTTCTAAACTTTCCATATTATTATGTAAAAAACTACGATGGTTAGCACCAGACAACATACAACCATCAATGATACTGGCATGATCCAATTTATCCATAATAACCAAATCGCCCCTCTGACACAGAGTAGTAATAGCAGCTAAATTAGTAACATAACCACTGCTATAGGTTATAGCATCTTCAGTCTTTTTGAATTGGGCAATCTTTTCTTCCAGCTCTTCATGAGCCTTGGTAGTACCTGCCAGTAGTCGAACACCAGCTGCTCCCGTTCCATATTCATCAATTGCTCTTTTTGCCGCTTCTTTCACCCTGGGGTGAGATATCAGGCCTAAATAGTTGTAAGAAGCAAACATAATCATCTCACGACCATCAATATGGACTCTAGGACCAGAAGAACCTTCAATGCTTTTTAAATAAAAGAAGGTCTTATTTTCCCTCATTCTACTGGCCCTTTCATTTGTTTCTTTAATTCTTTGTTCTAATGATATAGTCATTATTTTTTCCCCCGCTTTCTAATAAAGATAATGATATTTATCGTTTATTATTAATAATTTTTATCTTTTAACTTAATAAATATTCAATTTAATTGTTCAATCCGAGGTTTAAAACCAGATTTTTTCGCCAGTTCTAGATAGTCCTCTCCACTTAGTTCCTCCGGCTTCCTTCCTGAGATGGCAACCAAGGTAGCTTGATAAACATTGGTACCGAAAGACCTTCCCTCAAATTCTGGAGTAGTAGTAATAAGGTAGCTTACTCCTCTATCTTTTAAATCTTGTATATTCTTTAAAGTAACAGTGTTGGTAATCACCATCTTACCTTCCATCTTGAGAGGCATATACTGACTGATAGCAAGATAATCACCAGCTACGATATCCACATCATCAAAAAAACGGCTATATTTTGGATTACTACTTTCCTGTTTGTTACCGGTGGGGTATAAGTATTTGATAGGTAAATTAACTAAAATGGGAATAGCTATTTTTGCTATTTTACTCAATGTTTCTAAATTATAAAGTGGAATAGGAATATTAAGAGAGAAGATAAGGTCACCAAAAATCATCTTACATCCCGCTTCAAGAAGACCTTCAGCTAATCCGAATCGATCAACAGTAATTAATAATAAAGCCTTTTTCCCTTGAAGTTTAATATCAGTATTTTGACTAATATATTTTATGACTTCTTTTTCTAACACATATTTAATACCAGTACCATCTACTATTGGTGTTTTTTTGATTACCTTAACAATCCTGGCTGATTCTTTAATGGTGTACCTTTTACCAGCCGGACCAGAATAAAGATAGAGATCGGTCCCTCCTAAAGCAAATACGTCTACTTTTCCATCAAACTCTTGATATATTTGCATCATCTTTTTAACATCGCCATCAGTTCCTCTTCTTTCAATCTCTACCTCCTGTCCTAATATTTCAACTCTAACTTTGTGATCTCGAGTGGAGGAACCTAAACTAACACCCAGTACCTTCTTCATTTTTTTATACTCCTGTGTGTGGAAAAAATCTTTATTTCTTGGAAGATATTTTCAAGTACTTCCGGTTTTACATATTGGTCTTCCGTAATTGGTGATTCACCGATTTCAATACCAATTACCTGAATGCTAAACAATTTTTCAGCAAAATCAACTCTTTTATTAGAGCCTAAAAATATAATTACATCAAAATCAAGTAAATGAGTAATAATAGCAAGAATGTCATTAAAAAGTTCTATTTTATTCCTTTTCTCCATAAAATCATAACGTTCCTGCTGGGTTAAAATCAAAGTATAATCAATACCAAATCTTTCAGCAAGCAAAAGTAATTCTTGCTTATTCTTGATAGGAAAACCAACTAAGGCAATCTTTTTACCTTTTCTAATTTCTCCTAGACTCTCTAATCTAGAAACAAAGGTCCTTTCAATCCCTAATTTTCTGGCAACCTCTCCCTGCGTTAATCCCTCTGTTCGTAATTTGAGAATCCTGGTAATTTCTTGCTCTAGTTTGTCTTCCGATATTACCTTCTCTCCAATTCTAATCAACTTCATACGGTTCTCAGTTTTCAGACCAAAGATATGGGCATAAGGGACAATATTGTCACCCTTGCACTTTAACTAATATTAAGAAGCAAGTTTAAATGACATTTTCCTTATTAATTTATCTTAAGAATGTCAAAAGTGCTCTGCAATTCCGATATTCAAGGGGAATCCTTCCCCTTGAGAACCCCTGAATTATCAGTATTGAGTATATAGTATCTAGTATATAGTTTAAAAGTTGGTTAAAAAATATAGAAAAATTCCGGTAATTAAATTAATGTATACATTTTTGTATACATTATATAGATTGTAATAGAATCTGTCAACATTTTTTATTATAGATTCTTTTTTTGACTTAAATTTAAAAATTATGAGGATTATACTTAGCTTAAAATCTATTTATAGTATCAAATTTTTTAGGGTTCCAATAAATATTATAAAATATTATGGGGATTAAAATATTACAAGGCCATAATCTGTTTTGAGTTTATCTCTCAATAATCCTCTTTAGAAAACTTTTAATGCAGGGAACAGGATTCTCTAAAAACAGTGCGTATCTAAATATCCTAATCCTATACTTCTTCCACCTGCCTTTACAGGTGAGTAGTTATCACTGAATTAAAAATGGCTTAATAATACCACCACCTAAAACAACATCCTGGTCATAAAAAACTGCAGATTGACCAGGAGTTATTGCTCTTTGAGGTTTATCAAATATCATCTTCAGCTCCTTTTCCCCATTGGGATATACCATAGCCCAATCTGCAGGAGTGTTATACCTAATCTGCACTAATAATTTAGTGGGTCTTAAAATGGGGTTTGAATAAATATAATTAACTTCTGTTACCTCAAATTCCTGTCGATATAATTCCATTTCATCTCCAATTACTACTGTATTATCCTGGGGATTAATCTTAAGAATATATTTTCTGGAATTTAAAGATAAACCAATTTTTCTCCTTTGACCAATGGTATAATAAGCTATCCCTTTATGCTTTCCTAAAATATTACCTTTAGAATCAAGAAAATATCCTGCTTGATTTTTTATTTTCCCAACATGGGCAATTAGATGGCGATAATCATTTCCCGGAATAAAGCATATTTCCTGACTTTCCTTGAGGATATAGTCTGTTAAGCCTATCTCCTGGGCTATTTTTTCCGTATCTTTTTTACTGAGATTACCAAGTGGAAATATACATTGAGCAAGGATAGATTCACTTAGTCTATAAAGAAAATAAGATTGTTCTTTTTTTCTATCCCCTCCTCTTTTTAAAAGATATTTATTCTGTTTTCTATCTAATTCCACCTTGGCATAATGACCGGTAGCAATTGATTCAATTTTATTTTTTAAAGCATACTTAAGAAGTAGTTTAAATTTTACTTTTTCATTACAGTAAACACAAGGATTGGGAGTTAATCCTTTTTGATATTGTTCAACAAAGTCTAAAATTATAATTTTTCGAAAATCTTCTCGATAATCAACTTTATATAGTGGTATATTTAACTTTTGAGCTATTATTTGTACTCTTTCTTCATTGTTAAAGTAATCATGTTGATTTGAATTTAGCGACTTTGGGTATTGTTCCTTATCAATTAAATGAAAATAAATCCCGGCTACTTCAAATCCCTTCTCTTTTAACAAAAAGGCAGCAATACTACTATCAACTCCACCACTTAATGCTACTAAAACACTATTAGCTTTTTCCATATATCAATCCTGAATTCAAATAAGATAAAGATCTATGAGTTGCTGAGACAACGAGGATACCTGTTTTAGCTGTTTAACTATCCTGTTATGTCTCCAGATATTGATATCGACCAAATCTGTATCTTGCTCTTTATCATAATACCTGGCAGTAATTTTACCAGCAACATCTAATATTTTTTCTAACTCATCTCCTTTAAGCTCTGAGTCAACATAAAAACGCAACAAAGAAATAGGTCCTTTGTGCTTTTCTGAACTTAACAGATAATCCTGGGAGCAAGCAAGAGCAAGTATTATCTTATTTTCTCTTTCATTCCTGCCCACTATTAATTTTGCATATTTTTGAAGATTAAAATGTCGACCTACTTTTAATAGCTCTATATCATTCTCCACTAATTTTCCCTTATCTAATAAATCTCTCATTCTCCTGGCAAAACCAAGCTCAGTCAATTTACAACCTCCCGCTGGAGTAGGATAGTCTTTAATTCCCCATTGAGTTGCTATGGCTATCTGTCGTTTTCTGGAACGTCCCTCAATATCCATCATCTTCGATCGGTCAACTATATTCTGTTTTTCCGCTTCAGTCTCCGGTAATAACAAAGCAGATAGAGGTCTTACAATATATTTTCCATATCCGGATTCCTCACTAATCATTAATAGGCTCTTTTTATTCTGAGTCATAGGTCTCTGCCCCAGTACCTCTCCGCTAATTATAAAAGAGGCTTTTTCTCGAGCCATTAACTCACCTGCCTTTTGAAACATCAAAATACGACAATCGATACAGGGATTGATATTTTTCCCAAATCCATGTTTAGGATTAAATAAGTTTTTCAAAAAATCATTACTGATATTTTCAATGAGAATAGGTATGTTTAAATATTTTTTTCCATACAAGTCTGGTTCATCTTTGGTAAATGGTGTTTTAAAGTATACTCCTATTACCTCAATATCTTGATCCAATATTATTTTAATTGCCAGTATGCTATCTAATCCGCCGGAATAGAGTGCAATGGCTTTCCTTTTATTTACTTCCATAATAAATTACTTTCTTATAATAACTCAGTAAGCACTATTTACTATCTTAATATTATAAAGAATTCTTCCCCTTGAAAACCCCCAAATTAAAAGCAAAATATATTGTTACTTATTTAATAAATAATAATTATAACAATTATACTCTTTCTTACTTCAGGTAGGATAAAAGCAACAAGGGTTAATTAATGGGAGAAAATTAATAAAGGAAGAGGTTAATATTCCTCTTCCTTTATTAATAAATATTAATAAATAAATTATTCGCAGCTAATAGCCTCAACAGGACAATCTTCAGCTGCTTGCTGGCAGGATTCTTCTGCATCTTTAGGAACAACATCAACTTTAACAGTTGCTACATCATCCTGTAATTCAAAAACCTCGGGACAGGTGCTTTCGCAAAGCCCACATCCAGTACAAAGATCCTGATCAACGGTTGCCTTCAAACTATTTCACCTCCTATATTGGATAGTTCTTTCTCCTTTTTTTTCTACAGCAAATTAGCTTAATTAAAACCTTTTAAGATATTCAAGGGGAATCCTTCCCCTTGATAACCCCTAAAATAACTTAAGACTAGCAACTGTATTTCAACGATATATGTTATACGTAATACCGTATACCATTTTGTCATTGCCAGAAGCTAATTCAGTAATAAGTAACCAGTAATAAGTAATAAGCAATAGGCAAACTAAATACCAGATACTAACAACTAACGACTAAATTTAACGATATACGTTATACGTAATACGGTATACCATATTCACCCTCACCCTCCCCTCTCCCCTTAAGGGAGAAGGATATAGTACTAGAATATCATATTATCTAAATTAAGGATAAAATTATAGGAATTATACTCTATCTTAAAACTTAGCTTAACGTATATTGTTCCTTAATTTAAGAAATGATTAGTTATAGCATCGAATTTCTTTGGAATTCCGATACTATAAGATAACCTAAATAATGATAAAATTCAAGTCTTATTTACTGACAAATTTGGTAATTTTTTAGCTATAAGTTATATTTTTATCTCTAAAAAATCCTCAGCCAAAATAACTTCAGGGTGTTGTTCCCGGGTGGCTTTTTTTAATTCTAAAAAATTTTCAGCATTTTCTTTTAAATCATGATATCTGGGACTGAGGTGAGTTATGGCCAATTTCTTTACCCTCGCTAATCGTGCTACTTTGATCGCCTCTTCAATTGTAGAATGATAGCTCTGCCTTGCTTCCTGTTTTCTTTTAGAACAGAATGTTCCTTCATGAATAAGTAAATCAGCTTCTTGGGCAAGGATAACAGCATTGTTAGAAAAGGTGGTGTCTCCGCAGTAACATAATTTTTTTATGCTTATTGACTCTTTGATAAAATCATCAGCCTTTAACACCATTCCATCATTAAGATTAATTATTCCATTTTCTTTAAATTTTTTATAAATGGGTCCTGGTGGTACACCCAATTTTACTAACTTTTCCACCAGTATATTTCTTTTTATATTTTTCTCTATAATTGCATATCCAAAACTATCCAGATAATGATTAAGTAAGGCACAGTAAACGGATATATTTTCATTCTTCCATAGCAAGTTACTAGAAAGGTAATTTTCTTTTTCGATAGCATAAATATGATAAAAATAAGGGATATGAGTGCAGGAATAGTCAAAATTATTTTTTAGATAATTTTCTAAACCAACTGGACCAAAAATATTAATGCTTTTTTTAATTCCCAGAAGACCTCGGGTAGCTAATAAACCAGGAAGCCCAAAGAGGTGGTCTCCATGTAAGTGACTTATAAAAATATTGGTCAATTTTGACAATTTTAAGCCAGTATTATGAATCTGTTGTTGGGTTCCTTCGCCACAATCAAATAACCAGAATTCACCAGTAGTCTTAAAAATAAGAGCACATGAGGGAACATTTCTTTTTTTGGTAGGCATGCCGGCGCTGGTTCCTAAAAAGACAACTTTTTCCATGACTACTATATTTTTCCCTTCCCAATTTTACCGGCTTTCCATTTTTGACAGAAAGTACAGAGATAAGTACTTCTATTTTCAATTCTGATTATGGTTAAAGGTCTCCCACAAAGTGGGCAATTACCTTTCTTCTTACCATAAACCATAATTGCTTCGGCATAATTGCCACTTTTACCATCTAAATCACGATAAGACTCATCAGCCATTGTCGTTCCCCTGGCCAATACCGCTTTCGCTAAGGTGTCCTTTATAGAGTAATATAATTTTTTAATTTCATGAGTAGTTAAAGAATTGCTTCTGCGTAAAGGATGAATTCCTGCCCGGAAGAGTATTTCATTGGCGTAGATATTCCCTATACCAGCAATATGCTTCTGATTCATTATTAAAGATTTAATATTACTTTTTTTGTTTTCAATAATTCTGGTGAACTTATCAATAGTAAAGTCTTCTTCTAATGGTTCTAATCCTAAAGATTCGACTTCTGTTAATTTATCATCTTTTTTAAGTAACCATATTTTACCAAATTGCCTTACATCATTATAAATCATCTTAGTATTATCTTCAAAAAAGAAAAAAACATGAAAGTGTTTTTTGTTAATATCTATTATTGATATAGGTAACTCATTTGTCTCATATAAGAGACAACCACTCATTCCCAGGTGAAAAACCAGACATTCCCCACTGTTTAAAAAACATAAAATATATTTTCCTCTCCTGCTTACTTTTGTTATATAAGTACCCTTTAATCTCCTGCTGAATTCATCTATAGTAGGTTTTTTTATAAGCCTGGGCAAGTTAACTTTTATTTTGTTAATCCTCTTATTGATTACTTTTTTTTCTAGATCCCTTCTTATGGTTTCTACCTCGGGCAGTTCTGGCATTAATTACCTCATGAGAATAATTTTATCTTATCAAAAATATCTGATAAGTTATGAATTACAGAATCGGGATATTTATTCTGAAAGCCTGAGTGATAACGATCTATTAATATAGCATTCCACCCTGCTTCCCGAGCAGCAAAATAGTCCAGTTTTTCATGGTCACCAATATGTAATATCATCTGAGGTATAACCTCTAATCTCTGGCTTATTTTATCATAGACCTTTTTCCCTTTTAATTGCTTGTAATCTGTTAGAGTAGAAAAGGTGCTTTGAAAATATTTTTTAATTTTTTTTATCTTTATTTCCATAAATTCACGAGGCATAGTAGAGGTACAAATCAACTGATAATTAGAAGATAATTGTTCCAAAACATCAGGAACTTCTGAAAATATCTTTATTTTATGCTCATACTGCTCTAATAATTTTTGGTAATCAACATCAATTTGAAAATAATTAAGCCAATAATTAAGGTCATACCATCGAAAATCTTTTTCTCCAAGTCGGTCATATTCATGCTGGACTCTTTTTAAGGCGGTATCAAAATCAATATTCTCTTTTTCAGCAACCATCTCTGGTAATACCTGTAGCCAGATTAGGTCATTGTAATCAGGATCCACTAAAGTTCCATCAACATCAAATGATATAATCCTGAGTCCCATCATTCCCCTCCAATAAAAAATTCCCGGCAGTGTCCTACTCTCCCACAGGATAAACCTGCAGTACCATCGGCGCTGGAGGGCTTAACTACTGTGTTCGGGATGGGAACAGGTGGTTCCCCTCCGCTATGACCACCGGGAAACCGAAATAAACAGAAAGGCAAGCTAGTTATTAGTTTTTAGTTTATAGTTATTAGTTATTAGTTAAAGATTAAAGAAAAGAAGTCTATGAGTATCTGTTCTTCGAACTCGATACTCGATACTCACGACTCGATACTATCTTAGTAGTTATTAGTTTTTAGTTAAATACAGTATCTGGTATTTAGTCGTTAGTAGTTAGTTCAAGACAAGAAACCTGTGAGTAGCAATTCTTCAGACTTGATACTCGATACTCACGACTCGATACTATCTTAGTAGTTTTTAGTTTTTAGTTAAAGAAAAGAAGTCTGTGAGTATGTTCTCTTTAGTCTTTCAGACTCGATACTCGATACTCACGACTCGATACTATCTTAGTAGTTTTTAGTTTTTAGTTCAAGACAAGGAGTATGTGAGTATGTTTTCTTTATTCTTCCACTGAAAACTGAAAACTGAAAACCATCTTACTTACTCATCATATTTTCTTCACGATATACCATATACGTTATACGGTATACTATTCTAGAGAGATACGGTCAAGCCTT
>DKFO01000019.1 GCA_002452835.1 Candidatus Atribacteria bacterium UBA6794
TTGGTTTTTTTATTTATTTCCTACAGCCGCACCAAACAAGGTCATAAGCGTATTGACCGCCTGAAATTAAAAGTACCAGTATTTGGAAATTTGATACTGAAGACCTGCATTAACCGTTTTACCAGGACTCTGGGCACCTTAATCCGAAGTGGTGTGCCTATCATTCAATCCTTAAAAATTTCTGCTGAATCGGTGGGTAATGATATTATTGCGGAGGCAGTAATGCAAGCAGCAGATCGTATTAAAGAAGGACAAAGTATTTCCACACCATTAGAGGAGAGTAAGGTTTTTCCGCCCATGGTCACCCAGATGATATTAGTTGGTGAGGAAAGTGGAGAGTTGGAAACCATGTTGTTGAATGTTGCTCAATTTTATGATCAAGAAGTTGATCGGGCAGTGGAGCAGCTGACCTCGGTGATTGAACCGATTTTAATGGCTGTGGTGGCAGTGGGAGTAGGTGTGATGGTAATTGCTATGTATCTACCTATCTTTAGTATGGTTAATTTAATCCAATAAAGAAGGAGAAAAGAGGTATTAATAATTGAGTAAAAATGAAGTAGGAACAGAAACTGATGCTTCTAATGGTAACCATGATGAAAAAAACATTGAAGAACATCTGGATTTTTTAAAACAGATAGTTACCGAGTTTCAAAATTCTGGAGAAGCAGAGGAAGAGCTTTTAGAGGCTGGTTATATCGGGCTGTTAAATGCGGTAAATTTATACCAGGAACAAAAAAATATCACCTTTCAGGAATATGCCAGATATCTAATCTCTGGCGAAATACGCCATTATATCAGAGAAAAACACCGCAAAAACAAAGTCCCTGACTGGTTATCTTTAATGATGAATAAATTATTAAATCAGATGTTAACTGCTTATAGAAGACAATATAATAAATTTCCAGATTTTAGCGAGCTTTCGGAAATGCTGGGATTATCCCCGGAAATTCTCAAGGAAGCCTTAAAAGCACGTGAGGCAGTTCAAGAGGTATCCATTGACCAAAAGAGAAGAAATGAAGTTGATATTAAAGAACCTATTGATGTGTCCAAAATAAAAAGAGAAATTAAAAAGAGAGGACATGAAAAGTAACAGTGGAATTTTAAATAAAATAAGTGACCAAACCATCAATAATTATAAGCCATTGGTTAAATCCATTGCCCGTAAATATATTAATTCTGGAGAGCCTATAGAGGATTTAGAACAGATTGCCTATTTAGGTTTGCTCAACGCCTTACAACTGTTCAATGAAAAAAAGGGTGTTAAATTTGAAACCTATGCCACCTGGCTAATTAATGGGGAAATACGCCACTATATTCGAGACAAACATGCGGCAGTGAAAGTTCCTCATTGGGTTAAGGAATTTAACAAAAAAATTGATAAATATATTGAAAAGTTTCGGACGGAAAAGCATCGCTTTCCTTCTCTTGGCGAAATTAGTGATTATTTTAATGTTACCGAAGAAGGCATTAGAGAGATACTAAAAGGTAGAGATACAGTGCAGATTGTGTCTTTAGATAGTAAAAGAAGAAATAATATCTTAGATAGTATTCCCATTTTAGAACAGATTAAAAGTAAAGAATATCGTTCTTTTCAATTGCCTATAGAGGATATTATCCAGTTAAAGAATGCCCTTAATTCCCTTAAAAAAATTCAAAAAGAGGTTATTTATTATCTTTTCTTTAAAGACCTCACTCAAACCAGTACTGCCAGGAAATTAGGAATAACCCAAAGACAGGTTTCCCGTATCAAGCAAGAAGCTATAGATGAATTGAGAAAAAATCTAAAAGTATAAAAGGAGCCCATAACGATGTTGGGGAAAAAGATAGTGGTCAAATACCATGATGGTAACCTCATAAAAGGATATACTACTGATTTCAATCCCAGTAGAGATTTTTTTCATATTTATCCCATTAAGGAAAGTTTAAATATTGTTCAAGAAGAGAGTGTTGAAATTAAACTAAATTCCATTAAGGCCGTCTTTTTTGTAAAGAGCTTTGAGGGTAATAAGAATTACAAAAAAGTTAGAACTTTTGAAGGATATCCTTCTGGCCCGCCATCCCAACGTAAAATTATAGTAATCTTTAAGGATGGAGAGAATTTTTATGGCACTACCCATAGTTATGATCCTGAACGTACTGGTTTTTTTGTCTACCCTATTGATGAACAGGATAATAATGATCGAGTGTTTGTGCCCAGAAGCTCCCTGGAAAAAGTGCATGTTAAAAAATTTGGCAGCGAAAATTTTGACCTCTTCCTCTACGAAAACTAAAAATGTATATCGTATATACAAGTATATAGTATATAGTATAACGTATATCGTAAAATACTAAGAAAAAATTATTCCTGCAGAATTGATAGATAGATGGTTAGATGGTTATCAGTTCTCAGTTTACAGTTTTCAGTTTTCAGACCAAAATATAGAGCATATCATCAGTATTAGACTCCCTCTCCCTTTGAGTGAGAGGGTGATATAGTACTATATTCCTCTCCCTTAGAAGGGAGAGGGGAGGGTGAGGGTGATAATGAGGGGTTTCAAGGGAAACCTCCCCTGAATATCGTAATTGCAAACTGAAAATCAATAACTGAAAACTATTTTAAAACTTACTACTAATTACTCATTACTATACTTATATGAAATACGATATACGTAATACAGTAATACGATTTTGTCATTGCGAGCAGCGAATTCAGTAATAAGTAACCAGTAATAAGTAATAAGCAATAGGCAAACTAAATACTAGATACTAACGACCAACGACTGAATACTAATTGGTAAACATTATATCTTTACGGTATACTATATACGTAATACGTTATACTGATTTTTAGGTAGGTGCCTCCTAATGGCTGGACATAAACTGGTAGTTAAATATCAAAATGGAACCATGATAAAAGGTTGGGCGGAAAACTTTAACCCTAATAGGGAAATATTTTTTCTGCACCCCTTAAAAGAATATTCCCGGGAAGAAAGATTAGCAATAAATTTAAGAGAACTTAAAGCCGTCTTTTTTGTGAAAGACTTTATTGGGAACAGCAGTTACCAAAAGGTAAGAACTTTCGATGGTCACCTCTGGAATATCACTACCCAGCGTCGTATTATTGTTTATTTCCAGGATGGAGAAGTGCTCTACGGTACTAGCTACAGTTATAACCCTAATAAGGCTGGCTTTTTTGTCTATCCTGTTGACCCTGCTGATAATAATATCCGCATTTTTGCCATTCAAGATGCTATTAAAAAAGTAGAATTCCCCGAATAAACTGACTAACTATAAACTATAGCTACAAGTGTGGGCTAAACAGTATAACGTATATCGTATAACGTATAACGCAAAATACTAAGAAACAAAAATACCCGCTGTATCAATTGTAAGATGGTTTATAGTTCTTAGTTTTCAGTTTACAGTTTCCAGTTTTCAGATTAGAACAGAGCGCATATCATCAAAGACTGTGCAATTTTAATCAAGTGGTAAATCCATATATTCTACCACCTCTCCCTTAGAAGGGAGAGGTAAGGTGAGGGTGATTGAGGGGTTTCAGGGGATACCTCCCCTGATTATCTTGTTGTTAAACAAGATAGCATTTCTTTGAAAGGTATTCTCTTTGAGGGGTTTCAGGGGATACCTCCCCTGATTATCCTAACCATAAACTGAAAACTACCAACAAAAAACCAGAAATTATTTACTATATTTATGTCTAACATCTAAAAAAATAGGGAATAATTTTAATAGAATAAGAGAAAATAATCTCTTCTTGATTTATACCAGATTAACAGATAGTGAGTATGGTGTTAAGTTATCAGATTTCAATTTTTATAATTAATAGTTTTAAGATAAAAGATGTGGGCATAATGGTATGAGATTGCCACGCCCTGCTTTCAGCAGGGCTCGCAATGACAAAAAAGTACATGGTATAACGTATCCCGTATATCATAAAATACTAAGAAAAACTTACAGTTGTGTGATTAATATAAAGAAGGTTCTCAGTTTACAGTTTCCAGTTTTCAGATTAGAACAGAGAACATATCATCAAAGAATATACAATTTTAATCAAGTGGTAAATCCATATATTCTACCACCTCTCCCTTAGAAGGGAGAGGAAAGGTGAGGGTGATAATGAGGGGTTTCAGGGGAGGTATCCCCTGATTATCCTGTTGGTACAACAAGATAGCATTTCTTTGAAAGGTATTCTCTTTGAGGGGTTTCAGGGGATACCTCCCCTGATTATCCTAACCATAAACTGAAAACCATAAACTGACAACTTTTTTTAATCGGTACATTGGTTAATTGATTGGCTTGCCCTTTTCCTGGAGAATAAAAAATATGGCAGATAAAAAAAGATATAAGAATAAAAAAGAAGAAGGTTTTACTCTTGTTGAGCTGATGGTGGTAATAGCTATTATCGGAATATTAGCCTTGATTGGTCTTAGAGTATATGCCGACCAGAAAAACAAAGCCAAAGACAGCATAGTAAAGGGTAATGTCTCCACCATTCATACTCTCATCCAGTCCGAGCTGGCTGATAACATGGCAAGTACCTCTGAGGTCTGGAGCAGTATAAATAAAATTATTGAGAGCTCTAATATTCACCTTCCTGTTGGTGAGAAACAGACCAGCAATATTCTGGGTATTGATACTTCAGAACCAGAAAAGGCAGGCAATGGTGGTTGGGTATTTGTCTTTGTAGATAATGTAGCTAATCCATCCATATTTTACATTAACGGGGTCAATGCTGAGGAGACTGACTGGGTTTTTGAAAATCATCTGGAAGCAAAAAAATAATTAAAATTATGTCTAAAAAAATTATTATAGGGAATAAATTAATTATAAAGAGCAGTAATTTTTAAAATATGTGGTAAAATGGAAAAATACCAAAAGATATAAGCAAAAGTAGTAGATAAAATTTCTAAAGAGGGGAGTGATTAAACAAAACAGAATAACGAACTCATAAAGTAAATCTTTTTCACTTGCTTTAAACTTAAAGGATTTAGGATAACAGAGCAAAGCGAGAAACAATCTTTTAAGATTGGCTCATACTAACGAGAAAAATTGAATTTAAACTAAAAACTGATAACTAATAACTGAAAACTGTTTTTTGACTAAAAACTATATATAAAAATGGAGGAATTTAAGAAAATGTTCATGTACTTACGTAAAAACAAAAAAGGTTTTACCTTAATCGAACTGATGGTGGTAGTGGCCATCATCGGCGTCTTAGCCCTCCTGGGCTTGAGAGTCTACTCTGGCCAGCAGGAAAAGGCGAAGAATGCCATCGTAAAAGCGAATGCCGGGACCATTCAGACTTTAATTCAAGCCGAACTGGCGGATAAAAGCGTATCGGATGTTGAAACAAGCGTTAATGATGGAAGTATATTTACAAATGCAGGAATTCACAATCCCCTTACTAACGAATCACAGATTGCTAACGCCAGCGGTATTGAAGAGGGCGCCGTTTGTGTTGCTCGCGGTGAAGGTTTTGCTACTGCTGATGCCGAAGAAGAAGAAGATGTTTTCTATATCAATGGGTATGGTGCTGGTGCTACAACTGACGACCCAGCTTATGTTTATAATCCTGACTTAACTGCCCGAAGATAATCAGATATCGAAAGAACATAGTAGAACAGGGGACGGTTCTCTGTTTCATGGAAATAAATATGAAATAGAGAACCGTCTTTTCTTTTGCTTAATATGTTAAAGGATAAAAGGGGACAGGCTACTTTTATTGTTATTTCCTACCAAATTTCTGTGTGGGCATTATGGTATGAGATTGCCACGCCTGCCCCTTGCCTCTTAACACCAGTTAAGGGGCAAGGGGCAGACTCGCGATGACCAAAATCACATCTAATCTTAGATATAAGATATACTAACAAATAAAAATATTATATACTAAGATTGAATACCAATTAATAAAGATTATACATTTAAGATATAAGGATTTTACTATTTTGAATAATAATAATTTAACATCTGAAAATCATTTTAATAAGTTAAGTCTTACCTTTTTGAAATTATTTATTATTTTTATCTCTCTTTTTACTTATCGGGAAGTATATAACTTCAGAGTCAACCAGCAATTGTTGATAGAAATATTTATTATTACCTTAATGGTAGCTTGGGTAATAAAGATATTATCTTCGGAAAAGATAGTCTGGGTAAAGAGCAGATTAAACATCCCTCTTTTAATTTTTATTTTAGTAATAACCATTTCCTTTTTTACCAGAAGTATAAAAGAAGTAGCATTAAGTGATTATGTAAATTTTATCTCTTATATATTATTATACCTGGTGGTGGTTAATTTCATAAGGAAAGAAAAAGAAGTAAACCACCTTTTGAAAATATTTTTTATCACCTCTTTTTTGGTAGCTCTCTACACTTTATTACAATATTATGGTTTAGACCCCTATTATAGCTATCTGGGAGCACTAACCTCTACTATCGGTCAAAAAAACTGGATATCCAATTATTTAGCTATGATGTTTCCGGTAATATTTTCCTTTTTCTTACTGGCAGATGATAAAAAAAATAAATCTCTCTATCTCTTTTTATTAGCAATTCTCTATGCCACTTTGTTAATCTGTCAGAGTAGAGGGATATGGATTAGCATAACACTGACTACAGTCTTTGCCTTTATGGTAATCTTACGCTATAAACTTGGAGATATATTTAAAAGCAACAAAAAATGGCTTGTTATTTTAGTTACCGTATTTTTGATTATCACCATAATTTATTCCACCGAAAATCCTCTCAATAAGAGTAGATTAACTGTTATAGAAAGGGCAGCTTCTACTTTTGACCAGGAAGACCCATCCATTAATACTCGTTTTTTAATCTGGGGGACTTCTTTAGAGATGATGAAAGAGAAACCCCTTTTGGGATTGGGCATCGGGACCTTTAAGTACCATTATCTGGATTATCAGGCAGAGTATTTGAGGCAACAGCCCCATTATATAAAAAATAGCGGGAAGGCAGCAGAGGCACACAATGAATATTTACAGCTGGGGATGGAGATAGGCATAGTTGGTCTTCTATCATTTTTGGGAATCATATTTTCTTTTTATTTTCTGATTTATCAGTTTTTTGAGAGCAAAAAAAATAAGGAAGTAAAAAATAAAGAAAAGATGATGGTTATAATTATATTTGGCTTATTAATGGGAATCACCTGTTTTCTTATTCATTGTCTTTTTACCTTTCCTTTTCATGTACCTGTTCTGGGAGCAACTTTTTTTATTCTAATGGGTTTAACTGTTGTGGTTATAAACTTGGGTGAGGAAGAAAAACAGGATTATTCCAAACGGAATTTGAGAACCATCAAGCTTAAACTAAATCCAATATTAAAATATATTTCTATAGCTCTGGTAATATTGCTAGCGGTCTGGGGCGGGTGGGAATTAGCCATCAAGCCCTATCTAGCAGAAATAAATTATTTTAAAGGAGCAAAATGTTTTAGCAAACAAGATAATAGCAAGGCTTTAGAATACTTTCAAAAGGCTGCCCTTTTGGATTCTGGTAATGGAAGAATATTACACGCCCTTGGTTCAGCATATTATCAGCTTGGTTTACAGCAAAAAGCTCAGAAAATATTGGAGAAGACCAAAACAATATACAAAGATAGAAACACTTATCGTAATATGGGGCTTTCTTTGATGGAATCAGGAGATTATGATAGGGCAGAAGAGGAATTTAAAAAGGCAATTAATCTTGACCCTAAGTTTTATGAAGCTTATCATGACCTGGCATCCTTGTATGTGTATGAGGGAGAATACCAAAAGGCGATTGAGCAGTGGGAGAGGGCGATTAAGCTGGGATTGGATTTTGAGGAAAAACCTATCTTTTTGTATTATATCGGCATGGCCTGGCAGCGAATGGGTGAAAGCGAGCAAGCCTATAATTATTTTTTAAAGGCATTAATAGAAGCGCCTGATGATAGTCCAATTATGACAGACATTGAACAGGAATTACTGAACATTTATCATGGGGACGGTTCTCACTGACCCACTAATAAGTAGTTTTCAGTTTGCAGTTAACAGTTCACAGTTTTAAGACCAAAGATGCGGGTAGAATTGGATGAGATTGCTTCGTCGCTCCGCTTCTCGCAATGACAAAATTGTATAAAGTATATCGTATTACGTTTACCAATTAGTTAGTTTCCCAATTTAGTAATGATAATTAAAGTAGTAATGTATTTAAAAATGTTTTCAGTAGAATACAAAACAGTATTAAGTTATCAGCTTTCAGTATTTATTTTTTTTATTTTTTGGTCACTTTGAACTGCTATACCCTCATCTTTTTTATCTGTAAACTGATAACTGACAACTGACAACCATCTTTCTATTAATCTTACAGATTTAATATGTTATAATTAAAAAGAATTATCATTAAGTTCGTAGGGGGGATACGTGATGGAAACTAAAGAAATTACTTTTATAGTAGAAGAAGATCCAGAGCAAGGGTATATAGCAAAAGCTTTAGGATATTCTATTTTTACTGAAGCTGATACATTACCAGAATTAAAAGAAAATATTAAAGACGCCCTAAAATGTCATTTTGACAAAGATGACTTACCTATTTATGTACATTTACATATAGTAAAAGAGGAAAAGTTTGTCTGTGCCTATTAAATAAATTATATAGACCGATTAGTTAATTAACCAATTTACTGATTTTTAACAATTAATAATTCAGTAGAATTATAAATAGTTTTCAGTGCTTAGTTTGCAGTTTAAAGTTGGCAGATGAATTTACTCACCTATCATTCTATATTTCTTACAAAAAAAATTATTGTATTACATATTGACAAATGTAAAGCAATATTATAATGTTAGGATGTAATATAATATTTAGGGTAAAGGGGTAATAACAAAAAATGAATAAAAGAAATAAAATGAATAAGGATAAAATTATAAAAGTAAGTGGCAAATATCAAATAGTTATACCAAAAGAAATTAGAAAAAAATTCAATTTAAAATCAGGAGATTATTTAATTACTCAAGTTGATAATGAAAAAATCGTTTTATATCCCAGACCAAGCAGTTTCACTAAATATGCCCAGGGGTTAGGGAAGGAGATCTGGCAGGATACTGAGGCAACCAATTATGTAAAGAAAGAAAGAGCATCATGGAAAGATTAAAAAATAAAGTTGTTGGCCTGGACACTATGATATTTATTTATCATTTTGAAAATAATCAAAAATATTCTCCATTAACATATTTAATTTTAGAATCTATGGAGAATGGTCAATTCCAAGGCATTACTTCTACGCTAACCTTATTAGAATTATTAGTAAAAACAAAAAAAGAGAAGAATCAATTTATTAGTGACAAATATAAATTAATATTGCAAAATTTCCCCAATCTACAAATAAAATCACTGGATGAGGAAATTGCAGATATTGCCTCTGATATCAGAGCTAAATATGCAATAAACACACCAGATGCTATTCAGATTGCTACTTCTTTATCTGCAAGGGCAGATTATTTCCTGACTAACGATCTTTACTTAAAGAAAATTCAAGACATTGAGATACTGCTCTTAGATGATATAGAGAAAGATAAATCGCCTTTTAATTAACAAACTGGCTAATTGTTAAATTGTATTTTAATGGGAATATTTAGGAATGGGTTTGGCTAATAAAACAATTATTGGTAATTGTTTTTTCCCAATGGTAATGATAATATCTAATATTATTAGAATTTCAAAAAATTCAATAGTTTTTAAGGGGGGAGAAATGAAAGCGAACAATCAAAGGGGTATTACCATTCTTTCTTTGATAATATTGATATTAATTATTGGAGGCGCAATCCTATATGGGCCTAAAATTTATCAGTATATCCTGGAGCAGAATGTAAATAGAATTGTCACTTCAAATGTGCAATCGGTAGAGGCAGAGATACGCTCAGAGCTAATTAGCCGACATCCTGTTCATATCTGGAATGATATTGATGAATTAATCAAACGTTTAAATATCCAGAACCCCGTAACTTTAGAACAGCAGACCAAAAACGGTTGGGACCGTCCGGGAGATGTGGTGGTAACTTTTGATGGCATCAATACCTTTAGACTGGATGGTATCGGGAGGGACGGCTCCTCCTTACGCCTCAATATAATTATTCAAAGGTCATCTTAAAAAGGTACATTTAATTTAATTCTATGTCTATGATATTGAGTCTATTCTTAATTTTTATTTTTGGATATCTGGGTTATCGAATCTTTAGTTTACTCCATATCCCCGGAGGAGCTACTACTGGTTCTCTAATAATGTTAGCTATTATCAGCAGTCAGGGTTTTGAATGGGTGGCTATGCCTTCTTTTTTAACCAGTTTTTTTCAAGTGGTTATTGGGGCAATGATTGGGTCTAGACTTAACAAAGAACAAATACCTACCATTAAGTCTCTCTTAGTTCCTGGCTTATTGTCATCAGCTTGGATGATATTTATTAGTCTTGTGGTGGGATTCCTCTTAGCCAAGATGACTGGAATGGACTTGGGGAGTGCCCTTTATGGCTCAGTGCCGGCTGGTTTATTTGAAATGGGAATAATTGCCCTATCTTTAAATCTCAGTGTGCCGATTGTAACCTTACTGCAATTTTTTCGAGTAATTTCTATAAATTTGAGTGTTCCTTTTATTGTGTCCCATTTTAAGAAGTGGGATAAGACAGAAGTCAATTACCAGATAAAGGTTGATAATGAACTTACTACCAATACTACCAATACTAACAATAATACTAGCAATAATACTAATAAAGATATTAATGAATCGAATAATTCGGGTAATAATGAAAAAAAAGAAAGAGCAAATGTATTTGGAGTCTTATTATCATTGTTGTTGGGCAGTATCGGTGGATTTACTGCCAAATATCTGGGGGTTCCGGTGGGTTGTATGTTAGGTTCTATGGTAGTAGTGGGGACTTTACGTATTTTGGGGGCACCTTTACAAGAGATTCCTAAATGGTTAATTTTGGTTACCCAGATTATGATTGGTGGTTCTCTTGGTACCACCTTTTCGCCAGAAATGGTTACTTATCTTAAATCATTGTTGCTTCCTGTTTTATTATTTTCTATCTTTGTGGTTATAAATGGCATATTTATCGGATTTCGGTTTTATAGGATTTTGAAATGGGACTTAGCTACTGCACTATTGGCAACTGCCGCCGGAGGAGCTACCTTAATGACGTTGGTTGCTATAGATATTAATGCTGACCCGGTCCGAGTTAGCATTCTGCAAACTTTAAGAATTGTAATAATCCTCATAATTATGCCCACCTTAATAATGCGTATTATCTATTAGTTTTATTAATTCTATTAATTATATTAATTTAACGCTATTAGTTAGGTTAAAATTGTGTGAATTAAATACAGTCAATCATTAAATTAATTAACATCATTAAATTAATTGACTCATGGGTAGGAGAAATATTACCATTTTAAGCTGATAATTCTCGGTCTGACAATTTTTTGACTTCTAAATGCCTATTCACTATAATCAAGGCAGATATATCTGACCCTCTCCCTGTTAGAGAGAAAGAAGGGTGGGGGTAAAAAACTCTAGATAAATAATTGTATTGTAATTATGTATGGGATTAGGGCTGTTTATATATGTACGAGATAATTGCCGGTATTTTTATTCTGCTACTTGGTCTTATTATTGGCAGCTTCAGTAATGTCTGTATTTATCGAATTCCCCGCAATGAATCTCTTATTCGTCCTGGTTCACATTGTCCTAAGTGTAACCAGCCCATAAAATTTTACGACAATATCCCTCTGGTTAGCTTTATCATCTTAAAGGGTAAATGTCGCTACTGCAAAGGAAAAATATCATGGCAATACCCACTGGTAGAATTTTTAACTGGCATTATTTATCTGTTGTTGTTTTTACGTTATGGATTACAATTGGTAACTTTTGTTTATATGTTCTTTTGTTCAGCTTTAATCATAATTACCTTTATCGATTTAAAAGAAAACATTATTCCTGATGTCTTGTCCCTTCCTTTTCTCCTTCTTGGTTTTCTAATGAGCTTTTTCTTGAAAAATTTATCTCCCATTAATTCCTTACTGGGTATCCTAGCAGGAGGAGGAGTATTGCTGTTGGTAGCCATTTTAGGCAGCTTTTTGTTTAAGAAAGAAGCGATGGGCGGAGGAGATATCAAATTAGCTGCTATGGTGGGGGCCTTTTTAGGCTGGCAATTAACCCTACTTTCTCTGTTTCTTAGTTTTTTTACAGGTGCAATTATTGGTATTGTCATATTAATTAAAAATAAAGGAGAAAGCGATCCCATTCCTTTTGGACCATTTATTGCCTTAGGAACAATAATCGCCCTATTTTTTGGCCATAGTATCATCAATTGGTATCTGTCGTTAGTTATTCATCTTTAGTATTTAATTTAAAGTATGAAGTTTTCAGTTAGCAGTTTTCAGTTTACAGTTGTTCCTTTTTGTCATTGCGAGAAGCCAATTCAGTAATAAGTAACCAGTAATAAGTAATAAGCAACAGGCAAACTAAATGCCAGATACNNTAACGGTATACGTTATACGTAATACTATATACGATTTTGTCATTGCAATGACCAAATAGTTTATATTATAACGTATACTATATAACGATAAAATGCTTTGGAAAGAACTAACTTATTGAAATGATAGATATGTCAGTAGTATTTTTACACGACGCAATATTATATACGATATAGGTAATAAGAGATATAATAATCTTGTTATTGCGATTAGTGTAGCGACTAACGGTATCTATTTAGATTTTTAATAAAATTTACTTATATGTTGAAAGATGCTATCATTAGTTAACAGAGGTGATGGTATATGAATAAAATTCTTTTAGGGACTAGAATACCAGAAGACGTGGTAAAAGATCTTAGAAAATATTGTAAAACAAAGGGAATAGTAATTAATCATTTTGTAACAGAAGCTATAAAAGAGAAATTGGATAGGATAAAAGAAGATGAAGAAGATATTCTAACAGTTGAAGTAAGAGAAGGAGAAAATACAATTAGTGAAGATGAATGGAATGACAGCCTAAAAAGTAGAGGAATTAGTGTATAAACTATTCTATAAGCAAAGTATTAAAAAAGACAGTAATAAGTAATAAGCAACAGGCAAACTAAATGCCAGATACTAACGACCAATGACTGATTTTAACGATATACGTTATACGTAATACGATATACGATTTTGTCATTGCGAGCGACCGAAGGGAGCGAAGCAATCTCATCCACCTCTACCCGCAAGATTAAAATAAAAAGTTTATAGTTTCCAGATATTAGTATTAGTTGTCAGTTAACAGCTTACAGTTTTCAGCCAAAGATGCGGGCAATAAATAATAGTATGAGATTGCCACGCCTGCCTCTTGCCCCTTAGCTGGTGTTAAGAGGCAAGGGGGCAGGCTCGCAATGAGCAAAACCGTATACTCACGACGCACAAAAAGATATATTTTTTGCTAAAATTTGCTATAATAGGGAATAATAAAAGTAAAAAGATAGAGTATCGGATTTTTCAGATACTATCAAAAAGATTGCTAAATACTAAAATTGAAGCTTGAGGTGCATTTAGTTTTTTAAGGGAAAATATTTTCTCTAAAAAATATAATAAAATATAATATTGTTATAAATATATACCCTAGTAGATGAAATATAATTATAATAGTAGTAATAGCAGCAATAAGAAAAGAATCAATGGATATACCCTCATTGAATTAATGGTCGTACTAAGCGTTCTTTCAATACTTACCATTGCTTCCTTGGAAGGTCTTTTTAGAAGCAAAGCCAACATGGACCTCAATCGTGCAGCCTATCAGTTAGAGGCAATACTAAAAGACTGCCAATCGAAAGCTATGTATACTGGAGTTTATTATAAGATTGAATTCTATCCGCCTATAAATAGATATCGGGTATATCGTTATAATGAATTAATTAAGGAATTGGTTCAGGATGTTCAGCTGGAAAACATTAATTTGCATGACACTAATTTTACCGACCACGAAGTTGGTTTTACCAAGAATGGCACTCCCAGTATGGGTGGCACCGTAAGCTTGAAAACTAAATATGGGAAAATACTTTACGTGATTATGACACCCGTAACAGCCCGCACCAGAGTCAGCACCAAACCACCAGCAAACTGGTAGCTTTTGCGCAGCAAAACCGTATACTGTATATCGTGAGATATTGTGTGAATAATAGTATAGCAATATAGTCGTTAGTATTTAGTATTAATTTTTAAAAATAATTATCGCTTAAGCATAAGTGGAGGAGATTGCCACTCCTGCCTCTTGCTCCTTAACTTGAGTTAAGAGACAAGAGATATGCTTGCAATAGGGAGCGAAGCAATCTCATTCACTTCTACCCGCAGAATTATAAATAGTTTATAGTTATCATTTAGCAGTTTCCAGTTGTCAGTCCTTAGTTTTTAGATAAAAGATACGAGCTTAATTGGAGGAGATTGCCACGCCCTGCTTTCAGCAGGACTTGCAATGACAAAATAATTACTAGCTAATAATGATGAGATTACCACGCCCTGCCTCTGAACTTTTGTTAAGAGGCAGGTTCGCAATGAATAAAAGTATAATTGTATGAAATTGCGAAAGGAACATTGAGGGCAATTATTACGTAAACCATATTATCTTTAAATAAATGCAATAATTTGCTAAAATAATATATATTACATATTCTAATAGCCTAACCCTAACCCTCTCCCTTGAGGGGAGAGGGAAGGGAGAGGGTGATAACTTATTCCCTTATGATATTCGGAAATTAATTGGACAATTAGTAAATTGGATTGGGGAATTAGTAAATTATCTAATTGCTTAATTGACAGTATCGGAATTTCAAAAAAATTCTGATACTATAAGATACTCTTTTTAGATAAGAAATAATATATTTTAAATTTTTACACCATCTCTCTAATCCTCTCCCTTAGAAGGGAGAGGGGAGGGTGAGGGTGATGATGAGGGGTTTCAGGGGATACCTCCCCTGAATAACTCGCAGTATCGGA
>DKFO01000002.1:0-6534 GCA_002452835.1 Candidatus Atribacteria bacterium UBA6794
TTTTCATGCATTACAGGAATGCTTAAATTTTTTATACTAATCTAAATAACATTTATCACTTTTTATTTTTTTACTTCAAGTATACCTAATACTTTATATTAATCTACCAAAATATTACTGCTTGTTTTTTACTGTCTCAGCCAGTTTCCTTCCTAGCTCAACACACCTTTCTAAAATTTCCTCGCTCAGATGAGGACCACAGACAACATAATCAATTACTTTAAACTTAAAGGCCATACTTATTTTCTTTAAACTTTCCATTGCTGGTTGCCCACCAGTACCACCTGAAACAAAAAATACACAGAGCATATTGGCGGTCAAACTACCTGCAATCCTGCTTTGCACAGGATAAAAAGTCCGGTCAAAAAAATCTTTGACCGTTCCAGCCATATAATCAAAATAATCAGGAGTGCCAATAGCAATCCCGGAAGCTGTTTTTAAATCATCCTGGTTAGCCTGTTCAGCTTTTTTAAGTACTACCTCAAAATTACCAATTTTTTCAATCCCCTCTTTTACCGCATAAGCCATCCTTTCTACAACACCACTTTGAGAGTGATAAACAATTAATATTTTATTCAATGAAAACCACCTTCCTCCAGTTAATTAAGAAAATGAACAACCTGATTCCTTAAGGATTTCCCTGGCTTTGGGTAAATCTTCTTCTAAAATCAAAATCCTTACTTCCGCCAATCCGTCCACTATAAAAGGATGTACTGATCTGGTAACATCTGATTGCAGGATACATTTAATACCATAACTTGCTAACAAACTTTGAATAGGAAGGGCTTCTACTTCAGTTGGTAACGAACATAATTGGACAATTTTAGAATCAGAAAAAGCATTTTCTTTTTTCACCATTTTATTAAACCTTCTTTAATATTAATATTCAATTCCAATTCTGGCTTTAATACCTTTTTGAAAAGGATGTTTAATTTCTCTCATCTCCGTTACCAGATCAGCCAAGTCAATTAATTCTGATGACGCATTTCTGCCAGTAATAATCACTTCCACCTCTTCCGGTTTTTCTTTTAAGAAATTGATTACCTCCTCTATTTTTATTAAGCCAAAATCAACTGCTACATTAAGTTCATCAAAAATAACCATATCATATTTTCCACTTCTGGCACCACTTACTCCTTCTTCAAATGCTTTTTTGGCTTCCTGATAATCAATTTCCTTAGCCTTTCCTTTATAAACAAAATTTTTCGTCCCGAATGTTTTAATAGTTATCTGGGAAATTTGTTTAAGGGAATGCAACTCTCCATAATCCCATTTTTTCATAAATTGAACAATTAATACCTTCTTATCCCTGCCAGCAGCCCTTAATGCTTGACCGAGGGCTGCAGTTGTTTTCCCCTTACCATTTCCAGTGTAGACCTGAATCAAGCCTTTCATAAAATTACTCCAATATTTATTCACCATAAACTTATCTGGCTATCAACAAGATATTCAAGGGGAATCCTTCCCCTTGAGATCCCCTGAAAGAAAAATACAGTTCAATAAAATGCTATCTTGTTTAATAAACAAGATATTCAAGGGGAATCCTTCCCCTTGAGAACCCCTGAAAGAACTTCCGACTAGCAACTGTATTTAAACGATTTACGTTATACGGTATACTTTTTTGTCATTGCGAGGAGCAAAGCGACGAAGCAATCTCATCCACTTATTCCCGCATCTTTTATCTGAAAACAGTTAACTGCAAACTGATAACTATTTATCACCCTCACCTTTCCTCTCCCTTCTAAGGGAGAGGATCAGTGATGGATGGTACTCAAAATATATTAAAAATTATAACACAGAATTGATTTTTTATACTATATAACTTATAATAACATAAAATCTATATTTTCTAGTATTGAAATGGCAAAGAAATTTCAAGGACAAGGATAGGTAGAATACTAAGACGAGATAATATCAAAATTAAAATATCAAATAGAATCAAATAGAATATAAATAAGTTTCAGGATTAATATTCCAGAACAGTCTATTCTAACAGGTTAAGGGAAGTGTGGTGAAAATCCACCGCAAGCCCGTTACTGTAAAAGGTACCGAAAGCTGCTTGATGCCACTGGAAATCATCTTCCGGGAAGGCGCAGTAATTAGATAGCCTTGAGCCAGGAGACCTGCCTGTTAGAAGTCTGCTACACTCTTTCGTGGTTGAAGAGTGTGCTTCTTTGTTTTTTATAAATGAAAATTTTGGCAAAGAAAATAGTAAAGGCGGTAAAATAAAATGAGCTACAAAAAAAGTGTTGTTCATGCTACCTTCTTATTATCTCTATTTTTAATCTTCTTTTTACTACTTATTACTATATCGGGATGGACAAATCCCCAGGATGACTTATTCCCTTTAACCCTTATCGATGATAGTGGTATAGAAGTCACCCTGCCCAAAAAGCCGGAAAGAATCATCTCAACGGCTCCCAGTAATACCGAAATTATTTTCGCCCTGGGATTAGAGGATAAATTAGTAGGCAGAAGTGAATTTTGCAACTATCCACCCGAAGTAGAAGCCATTGAAAGTATTGGCAAAATGTCACCTCTAAATTTAGAAAAAATTATCTCCCTGAAACCGGATTTAATTCTCGGCTATGGGGGATTTCAAACAAAGGATATTCCTAGACTGAGAGAGCTAGGCTTTAAAGTTATAGTAATTGAAAGAGAATCATTAGCAGGTATGCTTGAAAGTATTCAATTAATTGCTACTGCCTCGGGTATTCCAGAGGAAGGGAGGCAACTTACCGCAAATTTACAGGAACGTATAGACCGAATTGCCTCCTTGACTTCCCAACTATCTCCTATTCAAAAACCAAAGGTTTTTACTGGTTCCAGTTATGAAACCATCTGGAGCCCGGGTCAAGGAACTCTTTTTCATGAATTAATTACCCTGGCTGGTGGAGAGAATATTGTAGGACACTTAACAGGCTGGGTAGCAATCAGCCCTGAACTTGTTGCCCAGGCAGAACCGGATATTATCATTATTCCCAGTGGTATTATGAATCCGGAAGAGATTGCCAAAATAAAAAATGACATTATAAACCATCCTGGCTGGTCACAGGTACCAGCCATTAAATTTAATCAAATTTTTACGGTAAATGAAGATCTTTTCTATCGGGCTGGTCCTCGTTTAGTAGATGGATTGGAATTACTTTATGAAATCTTTAGTACAACCAGAGAAAAATAGTTTATATGGATATCCCAACTGGAGAACTAAAGCCTTTTTGATTATCATTATAGGATTTTTAGTTATCCTGGTCATAGGTTTTATTGCTCTTAATTTTGGTACCATAGCCATTCATCCTCAAAAGATATGGTCCATTCTCTGGCAACATGACACAGATGATAGTTTAGGCCTTATCATCTGGGAATTAAGAATACCAAGATTAATTATGGCTATGCTCACCGGGATGACCCTGGCTTGTGTAGGAGGATGCTTCCAGGGTATTCTAAGAAATCCTTTAGCTGATCCCTACATCCTGGGCGTATCAGCAGGAGCAGCCCTGGGTGCCTGCTCTGCTATTGCCCTGCAATATGCCACCGGATTATACTTGATGAATATATTACCAATTTTTGCCCTTCTTGGTGCCTTTCTTTCCATTTTTTTAGTTTATCTGTTATCCAGAAAGAAAGCTCATTTACCTATGGCTGATTTACTGCTGGCTGGAGTAGCAGTTAACTTTTTCTTCTCAGCAATAATTACCCTGCTGTTAGCTATTTCCAGGCGCGAAATACATTCTATGGTATTCTGGTTAATGGGTGACCTATCCACTGCCAGCTGGCAGAAGATCTCCCTCATTTTTTTACCGGTTTTTATAGGCACCCTACTTCTAATCTCTTCCTCTCTGGAGTTAAATGCTATGGCTCTAGGGGAAGAAGAGGCCTTACATCTTGGCATTCAAACCGAGAAGTTAAGAATAAAAATGTTTTTAATTGGTTCAGTTATGATTGCCATCGTGGTTTCTTTTACCGGCTTGATTGGTTTTGTGGGATTAGTCATCCCCCATATTGCCCGTCTACTGGTAGGACCAGACCATCGTATTATGCTACCCGTCTCAGCTTTAGCTGGTGCTGCCTTTTTAATAATCTGTGATACCATAGCCCGAAGCATTATTGCCCCCACTGAAATACCCATTGGTGCCATTACCGCCCTTATTGGGGCACCACTTTTTATCCACTTATTACAGAGGAGGAATGAAACTGATGAATACTGACCAAAAACCAATTATTTCTTTAGAAAATGTTACTTTTTCCTATAATCAAAAACCTGTACTCCAGGACATAAATTGGTCTGTAGAGCCTGGACAATTCGTGGGAATTATTGGGCCTAACGGTTCCGGTAAAACAACCCTGTTAAAATTAATCTCAGGTATCCTAACTCCTCAAAAGGGTAACATTAAATTATTTAATGAAGATATTAAAACAATACCCAGAAAGAAAATGGCTAAAATAGTCTCAGTGGTGCCTCAGGAATCTTATATAGCCTATAATTATAAAGTAAAAGAGGTCGTTTTTATGGGGAGAATTCCTTATATTAATCAATGGCGGGGAGAGACCATCCAGGACTACCAGATTTCTAAAGAGGCTATGGAAAAAACAGATTCTCTAATCCATGCTGAGAAAGGAATTCATCAAATCAGTGGTGGTGAAAGGCAAAGAGTTTATATTGCCAGAGCTCTGGCACAATCTCCCAAAATACTTATGCTGGACGAATTTGCTTCCCATCTGGATTTAAATTATAAATATGAAATTATTAAAATTTTACAGGAGGCCTTGAAGAGAGAGGTAAAGTGCATTATATCTGTTTTCCATGACCTTAATCTGGCCAGTTATTGTTCAGATTATCTCATCTTACTAAATCAGGGTAGCATAGAAAAGAAAGGAACGCCCCAGGAAGTCATTAATGACCAGACCTTAAAAAAAGTTTATCGTACTAAACCTTATATTATACAGCATCCGGAACTTTCCATTCCCCAGATTATTATGTAAGTTGCTGTTTAAAAATTATGGAAAAATTGGTTTACTTTTTTCTTAATAGACTCCTATATCTAAAGAAAAATCTGCCAAAAAACCATCCCTCTTACAGCTTCATTTTTTTATATAATTTCACTGCCACTTCTGCAACAAAGGTTTCTATAATATTATCAGGGTCAAATACCTCTTTTCCAAAAGTTTCTATATGAAATTGGATAGCGAGTAATAGTCGGGGTAGAATGATATATTTGCCCGATAAAGAAACTCATTGCCACCGCTAACAGGGCAAATCCAAAGGCATAAAAATAAACCATATAATTCTGCCCATACAAGATAATAGCTAAAGCAGCCCCAAAACTAGCTCCGGAACTGACCCCCAATACACCAGAACTAACCAGGGGATTGCGGAATAATCCCTGGAAGGCAGCACCACTAATAGCTAAGCTGCCTCCCACCATTGCCCCTAATATAGCGCGAGGTAATCGGATTTGTAATACTACCGTATTGTAAATATCCGGATAGTTTTGTTTTATCGAGGGATTTATGTTTGTTTTTAACACATTTATTATATCAGTAAAAGTTAATGGATATCGACCAATAAAAAGGGAACCAAAAATCCCTATCAAAGGCGAAAGAACTATTAAAAGCAGAATCAGCTTAATCTTTTTTGACTTCCAAACGGGATGAGTTATTTGCATTTATTTTCCGCAAACCATAATTTTTAAATCTATTACTTGACTTCTACTTGACTTCTCCTAAGGTCACAAACTCTAATACCAATTCTTTCTCTAATTTTTCTCCACTTTTTGATTCTAATTCAGGAGAAATGATGATTTGATAAGCTTTCCATGGTTCTAAAGGCTTTTCTATCACGAGGGTAATAATATTTCTCTTTTCTCTTTCTATCTGGTCATCAGCCATTTGCACCTGTATAGGTATTTCCACCTCTTCATCCTTGCTTAACACCTTAAAACATGTTTTATTATGCTCGCTTACTGCCAGGTTAACCACATTTTTACTAAAAACCAATTCAATTTGAGTTGTTCTTGTTCCATCTTCACTGAGTTCATCAACGAGTTTATATCCTACCAAAACAAGTGGATTGTTACCTCCTCCTCCTTGTGCTAAGGAAGGCATACTACAAAAAGCAAAAAGGAGAATGGAAAAGGTAACAATAATAACAAAAATTAAGTTAGAATAGCTAGAACACTTAAAATTCTTTAAACTAAAAAACATAAAAATACCTCCAAAATATTATTTAAGATAGTCAGGGGAGGTATCCCCTGAAACCCCTCAATTATCACCCTCACCTTACCTCTCCCTTCTAAGGGAGAGGAATATGGTGATGAGCATAACTGTATTTAGTTTCATTAGACCATAGATATAACATAAAATTCGGTATACCTTATACGTAATACGATATACTATTTTGTCATTACGAGGAGCCAATTCAGTAATAAGTAACCAGTAATAAGCAACAGGCAAACAAAATGCCAGATACTAACCACCAACGACTAATTTTAACGATATACGTTATACGTTATACGGTATACGATTTTGTCATTG